>JAGWRJ010000427.1 GCA_028869725.1 Alphaproteobacteria bacterium
AGTTCAGGACGAAGCGAAAGACAACAGCGGCGGCAATTTCACCGACGCGCAGCACCACGTAATCGAAAAGGCGGGGTGCGGTGATTTCAAAACGGGTTCTTCAAACTGCTCTTTTGGAGGTAACGCAGGGTACCGAGGAGCACGATACCCAGACTGAAGACCGCGGGCCAGGACATGCTACCCAGCGAAAAGATCGGGTCAGCGATCCAGACAACGATTCCATAGGTCATCGAGGCAAGGAGCGCCACTCGGCCCAACCAATGTTTCGTGCAGTAGAGCCCGACGGCGAGGCCAGCGAGGATTTCCAGCTCAGCCTGGTAAGACTGCATGTGGTTGATGTAGCAGTGGAATCCGAAGAGTGTGTACAAGCCGACGCTGATCAGGCCGGTATAGACGAGGATTCTGGAGAACTTGATTGCCGCTCGGTGCGACGGAGCGGCTGTCCAGGTGCCGAGTAGCAAAGGGATCGCTCCGAGGGTCAGCACGCGGAGCGATGGACCTAGAAACAGGAAGTCGCGGGTTCGGAGTTGTCCGGCCAAGGAGTTGGCTGCCAGAAACTCGCCCCAGCCGCAGGTCGAGTTGTGCCCGAACGCCTGTACCAACAATGCGTGGACCTTGTTGCTGATCCAAGCGCTCCAGCTCAAGTGAGCGTAGGCGTCACGGATTGCGGCGAAAACGCTCTGTTGAGGGGTATCGAAACCGAAGTTCCCAGTGAATGCATATTTCACCAGCGCGTTGCCCGGAGGTTGCATGAAATGCTGCCACAAGCCCCAGGGCACGAGTACGAGCACGCCTACCACGCCGGCGGTGACGGTCACCTTCCAGTCCGGCCATCCGCGGTAGGCGATCGCGGCGATGATTGCGGCGATCACCCCGAAGGCGCTGCCACCGTGCGAGAGAATCGACAGTGCGCTGAGCGCCGCTGCGGCGATAAACGCTGTGCCTGGGCGCTCGAAGCGCTCCGTGGCTGCCCAGCGCGAAGGTTCCATGATCGCCACGAATGCCAGAAGGCCGAAGGCCGCGCCCAACATCTTTGGCCAGATATAGGCGCCATTGAAGATGGCGAAGGGAGTGAGCGCGACAGCTGCAATAACCCAGATCACGCCGCGCCGTGGGAGTTTGAGTGCCTGCAGCAGTGCGTAAAGCGCAAAAACCCAGAGCGCATTGATGACGATGCCGGAGATCTGCTGATACGCGTAATACAGCGAGTTGCCATCGCGATGGGAGGTCAGCACCCATGAAATCAAGCGCAGCATGGCCATCAGGCCATACGCAAGGGGTGGACGGTCGGAGATCTTCCAGGGGCCGAAGTTGAGTTGTCTCGGGTCGTGCCCGTGAAAGATGTACTCGGAGATGAGCATCGGCAGCTGGTTGTCGGTCGACCAGCGAACCGGCGAGAAATGTGCGTTTACCGTCCAGGGACCGGCGCCGTTATAAGTAGACAGGGCGATCGAGAACGACGCAAAGGCGACTATCGCCCAGATTGCAACGGGGACCTTCCATCTCTGCCATGCGTGCAACAGTTCGGTACATCGATGCCTCGCCAATGAGCTGACGAGGTAGATCTCTAGCCCGAAGATGGCCATCGTAAGAATCAGTCCTATGGCGTGGCGGAAATCGAACAGAAAGAACATTGCATACCCGGTAAGTCCGAGGCAGAGGAAGCCGGGTATAAACGACTCCATCGTCCGCCCGCGATGGAGGGCAAGCGCGGTGGGGAGGAACAGCAACCCAAGGGTGAACGCAAAGACGAGCGCGAAGATGCCGACTAGGCCGACGAAGCTGGCCTTGTAATACTCCACCCTGCTGATGCGGAAGGGCGAGCCGATCTCAATGAATTTAGCCGTGCTCCGGCTGGCTGCCTCAACGTAGGCGCCGCCGCTGCACCAACCGTGCGGGACCTTGACCATCGCCTCGGTGACTTGCGTATTGGTGCGGGCGGTCGCAAGCGGCAGACGCGCGCCGCTGGCGGCGCACACAAGATCGAGGCTGATATCGGGATCGCCGGCAAACCCGCCGTATGGCACCAGAAGATAGCGCGGCGCCTTGAACGACGCCGTGCGAATTGTACCCACCGTGGCAAGGGTGGCAGGGCTCCAAGTGCGCCAGAGCACGGTTGCGGGGCTGTAGCGGACGCTGTCGCGTATTTCATACGGTGGCGGGGTATCGATCTTGAACGCCTGGCCCTGGATGAACCACCCGGTGCGTGTGATCAGCGGGACCGCCGGGCGGTCCGGCCAGAGCGAGATCAGCAAGCTGAGCAGCACCAGACCGGCGAAGGCGACGAGTGTCGCAAGGCGCAATGCTCGGCCAAGCGAACCGCGGGACCCACCCGATTCAGGTGTGAGGGTGGGGAACATAGTGGCTTTGCTCCGGGTTGCGTCGCGTTGGGGGGTCAGGGGGTCTGGAAGGTCAGATGCTTGTGGCCAATGTAGCTGGTGACTGCCGGCACCAGGACGCCGAACGCGTGTGCGATCACTTCATCGTGCCGGTACAGCCCAAGGGCGGGCAGGCCGTAGTCGGCCAGGAGCAGGCTGACCGCCAGCGTCTGTAATACCGCGGCGAGGTTGACGGCAATGAACCAGCCCACCTGGTGATGTAGGGCGTTGGTCGGGTTCTCGAAGACGAACAGGCGGTTCAGGATGAACGCCGTCACCATGCCGATGCAGTAGGCGATGATGATCGAGACGACAAAGCCCATCCACATGCCGAGGACGATGCGTGAGCCGAAATTGACCGCCGCCGCGACACCGCCGGTGATCAGGAATTTGATGAAGCGCTGCGAAATCATGCGCGGATTTCCAGGGCTACGTTGACCAGTTTCTTGCCGACCGCCACGCTTTCGGAGATGGATCGGTCTTCGGGGTAGTAGTACGAGGTGTCAGCCATGTAGAGGCCCTCTACCGGCGTTTTCATGGGCGGCAGCATGTCGTTGAAGCCCGGCGGGCAGACGGCCTGAGCGAAATCGTAGCGGTGGCAGTGCCGGGCCATGATCCAGTCCGGATGGAACGCCGGATTGAGCTTTGGCAGATAGCCGATCACCTCTTCGATCAGCGCGTCATTGCCGTGCGCCCACTTGGGGTGGGTCTTGGGCATGTAGAACGGGGCATAGAGAATCGATGGCCCCACCCGGTTCAGGTTCGAGTATTCGATGACGCCGGGGATTTCTATGCTGGCGTCGTTGATGTTCATCCAGAAGTTTTCGGTGAGGGGTTGCCGCAGCTTGAGGATGACGCAGGCCACCGGGATGTTGCGGATGGCGGCGATGCGCTCGGCGAACGCGGGTGGCATGTTCGGCACCAGGCGGGGGACGTACTGGATTGGAGCGGTCGAAAGCACCACGTCGCATTCACGGCGCTCACCGCCGACCAGGATGCCGTCGACCCGGCCGTCGCGCGTCAGCACCTGATCAATGCCTGCTTTGAGATGGATGCGACCACCGTGTCCGAGAATGAACGCCTCCATCTTCCTGAGCAGCGTGGCCGAACCGCCTTCGAGGTAGCCCATGGTTTCCTGCATGAGGTTCCTGCGTGACAGCGCCACGCGCTTGATGCGGGTGCCGATCCATGCAGCGGAGATCTGATCGCTGTACTCGAAAAGCTTGAGCTCGAACAGGCTGCGCCAAAGTACGTCATAGGCACGCTGGCCGATCCACTTGCGAATCCATTCGGTGGCCCGAATCTTGTCGAGCGCACGCCAGTCCTTGATGCTCTTGGCATACATGGCGTGCAGCCCGTAGCGGAACTTGTCGACGATGCCCAGTCCGTCAAAGGCCAGTAGAGACAGCGGTGTACCCCACCGATAGAGCTTGCCGTTGTAGAAGAAGCCCATTTTCGTGTCGGTCCAGCGCAGCTTGTCGCGGATGCCGAGCTCGTCAAGCAGATCGAACAAGGGCTGATCAGGCTTGCAGATGAAGTGGTAGAAGCGCTCGATCTCCATGCCGTCAAAGTCGAAGGTGGCCGACATGCCGCCGATGCGGTCGTCGCGCTCGTACAGATCGACCGGGTGGCCGTGCTTGAGGAGTTCCATCGCGCACATCAGGCCCATCGGGCCGGCACCCAGCACGGCGTAGCGTTTCGGGTTGTTCGTCATCATTCGATTCCGGTTCAGCGCTTCAGCACGATCGAGCTGTAGCGCGGGTCGCAGTAGCTTTCGCGGATGGCGTCCTCGAACGGTGTCTGTCGGACACCGAAGGCGGCCTCGGTATCGACGCCATGAAACGTGTCGCCGGCGCTGAGCGCCTTGAGCTGGTCCGCGGTGAAGGGTGGCTTGCGGCTGAACAATGCGTACAGTCGCAGGAGTAAGCCGAACAGTCCCTGCGGGATATGCACGATCAGCGTGTGCAGGCGTTTGACCCGCTTGATGGTGCGGATGATGTCCACATAGTCGATGCGGGTGTCGCCGACGACGTCATAGATGGCATCGTCGGGCTCGCGCTCGATGCAGTGCACAATGCAGCGACAGAAGTCGCGTTCGTACAGGGGCTGACGCATGAAGCGGCCGTCGCCCGGGATCGGGAAGATTGGCGTTTTCGCCATGAACCGGGACAGCCAGCCAAGGTGCTTGGGATCAAACCAGCCGAACATCAGCGTGGGGCGCAGGATGCAGTGCCGGATACCGCTGGTGACGACGAGTTGTTCCTGCGCCTTCTTGGTATTGGTGTAGTCATCGTCGGCAACTGAATTGACCACCGATGAGCTGATGTGGACGAGGTAGGGGACGTGGCAGGTACGCATGGCATCGAGGACGTGCCGGGTCGCCTCGATGTTGTTGCGCACGAACAGCTGGCTGTGCTTGCCGGTGATCTGGGCGTGCAACTGCACGACGCAGGCCGCACTCTCGAAGCTGCTGGACCAGTCGCCGGGCTCGGCGAGGTCGGCCAGCTGCGTCTGCACATCGGGGTGCAGTTTGCGCAGGATGGCAAGGTTGTACTCATGCTTGTCGATGGCGACCAGCCGGGTATAACCCTGGGCCTCGAGCTCGACGATCAGGTTTTGCCCCACCAGACCGGCGGCGCCGGTGATGAGGATTTTGGCGTGCTTGTCTTGCATGACGGTAACGTGTGGCCCCTACAGCTTCAGGCGCTTGAAGATGAACTCGGGAATGAGTTTGATCACCCGCATGATTGGTGACCAGAACCACGGCAGGTAGGCCACGCTACGACCGGCATCAATGGCACGCACGATGCCGCGGGCGACTTGTCCGGGTTGGGCCCACAGCGCCCCCTTCCTGAAGTCTCGCGTCATCGGAGTGTCGACGAATCCCGGCTTGATGGTCAGCACGTTCACGCCATGTCGGCTCAGGCGCTGACGCAGCCCGCTCAGGAAGGCAGATACGGCAGTCTTCGCCGCACCATAGAGATAGTTGCTCGCGCGTCCGCGGTCACCCGCCACCGACGAGATCACGGCGATCGTGCCATGCCCTTGGGATTCCATGCGGTTGGCGATCGGGGTGAGCAGCGCGATCGTCGAGGTGGCATTGGTGGCGAACTCGCGCAGCGCTGCCTCTGGCGAGGCCTGGCAGGCGATCTGATCGGGCAGGGTGCCATGCGCGACCAGCACGGTGTCAATCCTGCCGAGCGCTGACCAGGCGCGTTCGAGGACGAATGCATGCGTGCCGAGATGGTTGATGTCGAGCGTCGCGCACTCGACGGCATGGGCACCGCGGGTCACGAGATCCGCGCGTATGGCTTCCAGCCGCGTCGCATCGCGGGCGACGAGAAACAGGGCATCGCCTCGCGCTGCGAACAGGCGAGCGGTCGCTTCGGCAATAGCCGACGTTGCACCGATGATCAGAATTTTGCGCATGGATTACGCCATCACCCTTCGCCAGAAACCGGAGGACATCCGCGGGTCGATGAATGTCGAGAAGGCTTCCCAGGCCGGGAAGTACTGCTTGAACCGCGGTCCTGACATGCGCGCGTCCTTGGCGGGATAGACCGCACCACCGGCCGCAGCGACGATATCGTCCAGCCGATCGAGCAAGGCGAACACCTTGCCGCCATCGTTGGGGAAATCGAGCGCAAGCGTGACGCCGGGCCGCGGGAACGAGAGCATACCGGGTGACCGGCGCGTTCCGAACTGCTTCAGCACGGCCAGGAACGAACCTTTGCCGCTGCCCGCGATGGTCTCCAGCAGAGACGCCACGGCATCCCGCGCGGCCCCGTTCGGCACGACACACTGGTATTGCAGGAAGCCGCGCGGACCGTACATGCGGTTCCAGTGGAGCACACCGTCGAGCGGATAGAAATACGGCTCGTAATGCTGGACGGCGTGTGCGGGTCTGCGCGAGCCACGGTGGAAGTAGAGCCAGTTGAACGGGCGCAGGGTGAGAGCATTCACCAGCGACACGGGCGGCACGAAAGGCATCGTCATCCTAGTGCACGGTGCTCCTGGACGGTTTGGCGGAGCGCCTCTGGCATGGTTGCCGCGCATGAACAGCCCACGGCCCAGGCGGCGGCCGCGGGCGGTGCAATCGATCCACGCGACCGTGTATTCATAATCGCGTTCCGAGTCCTGCGAGAGCGCTAAAAACGCTCCGAGATCGCCGAAACGGTGCGTTTCGGTGTCCAGCCACGGTCCGGCGATCCTTTTCAGGGCGATCTCGGCCCAGGTGATGACGCCGGTCAGCCCCAGTCCGCCAACTGTCGCGGCAAACCAGTCACCGTGTTCGGTCGTTGTGCACAGGCGTCTCGATCCGTCACTGCGCAACAGCTCGAAGGCACGCACGTGGCATCCGAACGTGCCCGCCACATGGTGATTCTTGCCATGCACGTCATTGGCGATGGCGCCGCCGACCGTGACGAACTTGGTGCCGGGTGTCACCGGCAGGAACCAGCCTCGGGGGATTGCGAAGTCGAGAATTTCGGCGAGCAGGAGGCCGGCTTCGCATCGCAGAATGCCGGTATCCGGATCGAACGCGATGAATCGGTCGAGCGCGCGGGTGTGCAGCAGCGTGCCGCCATCATTCAGGCAGCTGTCGCCATAACTGCGGCCGTTGCCGTACGCAAGCATGCTGGTTTCGGGAAGCGGCAGCGGAGCGTCGCGATGGCGCAACGTGGAAATCTGTTGCCGCGCTTGTGGGTAGCGTCCCCAGCACTCTCCGACGCGCTGCATCAGAGCGCTCCGATCACGACGATCGCTCCGAGTGCGAGCACCACCCGGCTGACGCGATCGACGACCGCAAAAATGACCGGGTCATCATGCATCAGCCCGCGATGGGCGATCACCCAGACGCGGCTGATCCAGTAGAGCAACAGAGGACAAAGAAGCCACAGCACCTGCGGGTGACGGTAAAGCGCTTCGCTCGCCGTGCTGTTGATATAGAGAGCCAGCACCAGCACGCTCAGATAACCGCTCGCACCGCCCAGTGACTGGATCAGCGCGAGATCGTCGACGTTGTATCCGCGCCCGCTGGCTTTGCTCTCGCCACTGGTCTGCATGGCCAGGAGCTCGGTGTAACGCTTCAGCATCGCGAGGCTGAGGAAGATGAACATCGAAAAGGCGAGCAGCCAGAACGAGAGCGCTTGGTCGATGACGACGGTTCCCGCGATGATGCGCACGGTATAGAGCGCCGCCAGCACGATGACGTCCAGCATGACGATGCGCTTGAGCCAGAGCGAATAGGCCAGCGTCAGGGCGTAGTAGCCGAGCAGAACCAGTGCGAAGCGCGGATCCAGCGCGACCGCAAGTCCGAATGCGCCAAGGGTGAGCAGTGGTGCCGCGATCAGGCCCGCGGCGAGAGGCAGTGATCCGGAGGCGAACGGTCGCCGCCGCTTGCGTGGATGCCTGCGGTCCGCATCGAGGTCCAGCAGGTCGTTGAGCAGATAGACCCCGGAAGCGCACAGGCCGAAGCTGAGAAAACCCAGTCCGGCGTCGGTGAGTGCCGCGATGTCGAACAACCGGTGCGCCGTGAGCAGGGGCAGGAAGGTCAGTAGATTTTTCAACCACTGGTGCAGTCGCAGGGCCCTGAACCAGGCCTGCAACCGTCGCGGGCGCCGCTCGAAGATCCGCTCGACGGGGGCCGCCTGCGCCGCAGCTCGCTGCAACGCAGGCGTGGCATCGACGACGATCGCGTTGCGTGCGTGCTGCCAGACCTCGATGTCCGCCTTGCCGTTTCCTGCGTAGTCGTAGCAACGTTCGCCGAATCTCCGCACCAGGGCGCGACACTTGTTGTGGCCGGACAGATTGGTGATGCCATTACTGGCCATGACCTCGGAGAAAAATCCCAGGTGGATAGCCACTGCCGAAGCCAGCTTTGCGTCCGATGCCGTGCACAGCACGAGTGGGCGTCGTGGACGCTGTTCGTGCAGCCAGTCGATCAGCGTCGCATTGAACGGCAGCGTCGCCACCTGGATCTCGCAGCGCTTGGCGATCTCCTGCTTGAGATGGGCCTTGCCCCTGAAAAGCCAGAACAGCATCGCAAACCCATACAACGGATTGCGTGCCAGCAAAGCGAGGGCCGACTCGATCAGAAGATCAGAGTGGATGAGCGTTCCATCCAGGTCCACGCATAGTGGAAGCACTTGATCGGTCATGCGGGGAAGCCTGGGCGTGTCCATGCTGGGTAATGTGTGGTGGCCCGCTGGACGCATTTGCCGGCGGGGTCGCGTGCGATGTGTCCATGCGCGACTGGGCGCAATCGTACAACCTCAATCGCGCGCACCAAGCGCTGCTGAAGGGTGCGATGAGCCGGTGCCTGAAATGAGGAAGCCATCCAGCACCTGCGGATTCGCCAGCGCCTCGGTGTTCCTGACCGGCCGGCCGTTGACCACGTCGCGCACGGCGGTCTCGCTGATCTTGCCGGAGCGGGTGCGGGGAATGTCGGCGACCTGCAGGATCCGCGCG
>JAGWRJ010000428.1 GCA_028869725.1 Alphaproteobacteria bacterium
CCGGCCCGAAATGCCCGAGCTGCAAGAAGCCGACGTTCAAGAACGAAACCAAGACCGGCAAGGCGTACTACCGGTGCGGCGGATGCAAGGGTGCCTGGTGGCCGGACCGCAAGGATGAAGGCAAGCTCGGGGGGAAGTGGGAGGGGCCGAAGTGAGGTCTTGAGTGCGCAGCGTTATGCTTTCTGGCGCGCATCACAGATGGAGGTGCGCATCGAATTAGGGATGCGCTGGAAAATCCAGACTTCGGAACGAAAGACACTGAATGCCGCCCCAAGACTTGTTTCCGATCCCGTGGTTGGTCAACAGCCTGCCAGCGGATTGGCTCGCGCGGCAAATGATTCAAGTCAACGTCAGCCAGACCTATCTCAATCGCTTGCCCATCCCGCAACCCAGTGACGCCGATATTCTGGCCAACGCCGATTACGCAACGCTCGCCAAGAATGCGTTGCTGCTGACTCTGGCTGCCAGCTGGGCTGATTTTGCCGAACTGGCGCCCTTGCTTGACGTGAAGAATCAGGATGTACCGACGACCGCCAAAACCATGGACATGCTGCGCGCCGAGAACGACAAAATTGTGACCCGACTCTACGGCATTACTTTCGCCGCACTCGCTCACTTGCTCAGCAGTTTTAAAGGCATGGCAACGAAGCGGCCAGAGTATGTCGCATTGCTTCAGGAGACGTGAGTGGCCTCGATGAAGGCAAGGTTCTGTGTCTATCGCAGAACCGTCACCTCAAAGATCGCTGATCAGCGATTCACCATCCAAGCGGCCAATCTCGGGATGCAGCCTCCCGGTCTCCCAATTCATACGCAAAAAGCTTGTATTCTTGCCGGTTTTTGCATATGCTCTGGAAATGGCCTCCCTTGAACAATTCGTTGACGACCGGCTTCTCCATGGTCGTGCGCACTTCGACCGTGAAGAGGCGCTGGCTGCGCTCGACCTGAAACCTGAGGGCCTGACCGCCGCGATCACCCGGCTGGTGAAAAAACGCAAGCTGGCCAACCCGCGCCATGGCTTCTACTTGATCCTGCGTCCCGAGGATCAGATGGCCGGCGCCCCGGATCCCGTTCGTTGGATCGATCCCTTGATGAAGCATCAAAGGATCGACTATCGCATCTCGCTGCTGCGCGCTGCCGCCTTCCATGGTTCATCGCACCAGGCCGCCATGGTCTTTCAGGTGGTTGCGCCCAAGCAGTTGCGGGACTTCGAGATCGGCCGCCACCGCCTCCAGTTTCTCTATCAGACGCCCAAGGCCTTCACAAAGCTCAATCAACCTGATCAGCTCGATCGAATGAAGAGTGATGCCGGTTTTGCCCAAGTGGCTGGCGTCGAGTTGACGTTGCTGGATTGCGCACGCTACTTCCACAAGGCCTCCGGCATCAATGGAGTTGCGCAGATCGCCAAGGATATAGGCGCCAAGGCTGAGCCGCGTGCGCTCGCCAAAGCGGCTGCCGCTTACGAAAACTCGGCCGTGCGTCGGCTCGGCTATCTGCTTGACCGTGCCGGTCATGTGCGCCAGGCCAACGCGCTGGAATCCTTTGCCAAGAAGGCCAAGACGGCGGTGCCCCTGGACCCTTCCGTCAAGCCCTTCATGGATTCCCTGTCTGAACTCCACGAGAAAGATACGAAGTGGAAGCTCGTGATCAATGAATCCGTGGAGATTGACTTTTGATTCCTCGCTCATATATCCAGGCTTGGAGCGTGAAGGCTCCTTGGCCCGATGCCAGGCAGATCGAACAGGACCTGATCATCTGCCGGGCCTTGTGCGACCTGTTCAACGCGCCGGCGCTGAAAGACAAGATCGCTTTCCGTGGTGGCACCGCAATCAACAAGCTGCTGTTTAAGAAGCCACTGCGTTATTCGGAAGACATCGATCTGGTGCAAACGCAGGCCGAACCCATTGGAACGACGGTCGATGCGATCCGCGAAACCCTGTCATGGCTCGGTAAGTGCAATCGTGAGCAGGCAGGGCATTCGATGCACTTGGTGTTCAAGTTCACGCCCGAAGCGGATCCGCAGGCAACACTGAAACTCAAGGTCGAGATCAATACGCGCGAGCACGAGCACCTGCTCGGCGTCAGGTCTTACCCCTTCGCAGTAGACAGCGACTGGTACCAGGACGAGGCCGAGATCGCGTCCTTCGAGCCCGAAGAACTGTTCGGTACCAAGCTGCGTGCGCTGCTGCAGCGGCGCAAAAATCGCGACCTCTTCGATCTGCACCATGGGCTCGACCAGTTGGCGATGGATCGGAACAAGCTCATCGCCTGCTTCGATCATTACCTGGCGCTTGAAGGCAAACCCATCACGCGCGCCGTCGCCGAGCAGCGCATGCTGGAAAAGCTCACGCGCAGCCTCACTGAGGACATCGCACCGTTGCTGCCGGCCGGTGTCCGCTTCAACGACGACGATGCGATGCGGGCATTCGAGCGCGTCTGGGCGGAACTGATCACCCTCATCAAGGGGGATGCGTGGAAGCTGACTGACAAAGCGCTAGAAGACCTGCGCGCAAAAAATATCCTGGCCTATTGAGTCTGTAGGGGAGACACCATGCACTTGGGGAGCCTGACAATTTCGCGTTTCCGCTCTTGCGACAATGTGTCCGTCAGTCTCCGCCCCGACCTGACCGTTCTTGTCGGTGAGAACAATGGCGGCAAGTCCAATGTCGTAGACGCGATCCGGCTGCTCACCTTGCCGCTGAGCGGGCGCCGAGAGCGGTACCCAGAAGACGAAGATGTACGGCGCAACGCGACGGTCCCAAACTTTCAGATTGAAGGTGTCTTCAAGGGACTCGGCGAAACGCTGAAAGGGCTGCTGATCTCGGCAGTTCCAGACCCTACCAAGGATGAGGCGGTCTTCGGTTATCGGTATGAGTCGCGATCCGCACGCTCGCCGCGCGGCAAGGCCATCGTCTGGGCCGGGCGCTTTGACACCAATGAGCCGGAGGCTGGCTCCACCGATCTGATTCGACACGTCTACCTACCACCGCTGCGCGATGCGCATCAGGCGCTTGGCACTGGAAGCGGCGCGCGGGTCATGGCATTGTTGCGCCATTTCCTACCGAAGGATCAAGAGCCGAATTTCCTTGCTGGTGTCAGGCGCACGGACGATAGGCCGGACGTCCTGACGACAATGAACGCGGAGATCGACACCGCCTTGGGAATGCTGACCAATGGGGTCCGTCCGCAAACGGCGGCACTCGACTTCGGAGCAGAAACCCTGCTCGATGTCGCCCGCGATTTGAGGTTTCGCCTGGCCGATACCGGCCTTGTGCCCGAAGACATCCGGGCTTCCGGTCTGGGCTACTCCAATCTGCTCTACATGGCCACGGTCGTCGTCGAACTGGCGAAAGCCAAGGAAGCGGACCTCACGATCTTTCTTGTCGAGGAGCCTGAAGCTCACTTGCATCCGCAGTTGCAAGTGTTAGTGCTCGAATTCCTACTGGAACAGGCTCGCCGATCGGCAGCGCGGGTCATCGAGCCCGGCAAGCCGGAAGGCCGCATCCAGATCGTTGTGACGACCCATTCGCCAAACCTGACGGCATGGGTCTCTCCGCTGCATCTGGTAGTTATGCGCTCGCGTCGCCGCGAAGAGAATGGAGTGACAGTGTCGGAATCGGTCAGCGTACCCATCGCCGAACTCGGCCTTAAACCGAAGACGCTGGACAAGATCAACCGCTATCTGGATGTGACCCGCTCCGCGTTGCTGTTCGGCAACAGAGCTATCCTGGTTGAAGGGATTGCCGAGGCACTACTGTTGCCGGTGCTGGCGCAAAAAATTGTCCTGGTCGACGATGCCGACGGATGGCTCCGGTTCAAAGGAACCGTCGTCGTGCCGATCGAGGGTGTGGACTTCCGCCCCTATGTCGAGGTACTGCTGCGGCCGGTTAGCGGCGCACGCATCGCCGACCGGCTGATCGTGATCACCGACGCCGATCCGACCGTGTTGGGGAATCGGAAGGTCGATCTTGAAAACCTCGCCGCGACCCATGGCGCGCCGCAAGCGCTGACTGTGCTGACCAATCAGCACACGCTGGAACATGAGATTTTCGGAGCGGGTAATGAGGTTTTCTTGAAGAGTGTGTTTCTTCGGCTACACCGCAACTCGCGTCAGGACTGGACGGATCGGATAGAGGGTGTCGCTGCTCAGGAGCGTCCCGACGCGTTCTTGGAGCTGATCGAGACGAAGAAAACCCGTAAGGGCGATTTGGCCCAAGCCATTGCCTCACGCATCGTCGCGGGAGAGCCGTTTTCCGTCCCTGACTACCTTGCCAACGCGATTCGTGGCGCGGCGCAGCCATGACTGGCATCCATGGTCTGACGGCAGAACAGGAAGCATTTGCCACACACATCGGCAGCGCCTTTGTGCATGCTTGTCCCGGTGCGGGAAAGACGCGCATGATCATCGCGCGCCTGGCCAAGATTGCCAACGCGTTGCCGCCGCGGCGTGGTGTGGCAGTTCTCTCCTTCACGAATTCTGCCGTCGATGAGTTTCGAGAGCGCTGCCGGACTGCAGGGCTCGACCCACTCTTGAAGCATCCCAGCTTCGTGGGAACGCTCGATGCCTTTGTCCGACATTTCGTCGTGCTTCCAGGCAGTGCGGCAATCAGCGCGATGCGACCGATCATCCTCGATAGTTGGGACACTCTCGGCATAGAGGTTCGGTTGTCGGGAAAAATGGCCTTCCGAGGTGATGCGGTGAGCCTGGACCTGTTCGACGCGGAGACCAATGTCATTGATCCGGCGAGAATCGGGCACGCCGGACTACGAAACCATGTGCGTCAGTATCAAGCCAGGTATCAACAGACTGCGGCACAACGGCGACGTGGTTTACTGCAGGCTGGCTATCTGAGCGCTAGCGATGCTCGCGTTCTGACGCAGCGGCTGATTCGTGATCCAGTGAATGGCGGTGCACTTGGTCGCGCATTGGCAGCACGTTTCCACGAAGTCATGGTGGACGAAGGCCAGGATTGCAATCCGCTTGATCTGCAGATCCTATCGTGGCTCAGAGAGCACGGCGTGCATGTCGTCTTCGTGTGTGACCCGGACCAGGCAATCTATGAATTCCGTAACGGAAATCCTGCTGGTGTTCAGGCATTCAAGGAGACGTACCCGGTTGAAACGCGTCGAGGGCTGACAGGGAATTTTCGCAGTAGCCCAGCGGTCTGCCGGTTGGCTGCCACGCTCAAAAGCACGGGCCAGATAGATCCCCGCTGGCCACCCCAAACTGCTCCACTTATGGCCGGTCAAACTGCCCCAGGCAGGACGGTCGGATTATGCCTATTCGGCGGCGGCGGTGATGCGTGAGGCGGCCTCCTTCAGACGGTAACTTTTGCCCTCGAACTCCAGCATGGCGCAGCGGTGCATGAGCCGGTCGAGGATGGTGGTGGCCATGGTGGCATCGCCCAGATACTTGCCCCAGTCCTGCACCACGCGGTTGGAGGTGATGATGATGGAGCGGCGCAGCTTGTAGCGCTGGTGCACGATGGATTGCAGCAACTCGGCGCTCACATCGGCGATGCGCCGTGCCAGGAAGAGATCGTCCAAGACCAGCAGGTCGGGGGCAACCCAGCCCTTGAGCTGTTCGGCCTGTTCTGCCGTGCTGGCCAATCCGTAGCGAGCGAACTCGGTGTCGGCCTCCACGTAGCGCACGTCATAGCCCTGCAACGTGGCTTGGTAGGCCACAGCCTTAGCCACATGACTCTTGCCGGTGCCGGGCTTGCCAATGATCAGCGCGTTGGCACCTTCGGCGATGCACTTCAGTGTGTGCAACTCGAAGCAGGCGCTGCGCGGCAGCTTCGGATTGAAGCGCCAGTCGAAGTCCGCCAGGGAGGGCCGCTCATCCAGGCCCGAGCGCTTGAATCGGCGCGCGGTCAGGCGCGAGCGGCGCCGGTCCAGCTCGTCTTGGAGCATGGCCGCGAAGGTTTCCAGGAAGGGCTGCTGGGCGGCCTGGGCCTGCATCACACGGGTCGACAGGGTCTCTGCAATGCCGGACAGGCGCAACTCGCGCAGGGCGCGTTCGATCTCGATCATGTTCATGGCTGAGTGCCCTTAAGGGATTGGGTGGTGGTGGCGTGGGTAAAGAGATCGCCGTACTCGTCAGCGCTACGGATGAGCGCGTGCTGCTGGGTCAGCGTTGAAGGCGACGCTGAGGGTGTCGGGGCGTCGGCCTCCAGGGCAGCCAAGGCATCGACCACGAGCCGTTCGGTCAGCGCCTTGACGTGGCGGTAGCTGTGCACACCTTGCTCCATGGCCGCCTCGCAGGCTGCGTCGATGAACCGGTGTGGGTAGCGCCGTGCCAGGTTGACGATGCCCCAGAGCTTGCGCTGACCCACCCGGCCTTCGATGGCAAACAGCATCTCGCACAGCCGTGCCGCCTGAGGGCCGATGGCCTGGGCCTGGCTGAGAATGAAACGGGTCTCACGCGAGGGGTTGAACACGCGCTCGGCCATGGGCAGCACCACGGTGCCGGGCCGATCCACCCGGGCGTGGGTGCGCAGCAAGGCCTGGGTGCGCAAGTCCCGAATCTCGATGCGCCGCTCGAAGATCCGCACCAGCACCTTGGAGCCAATGGGTGCGGGGCGCGCGGCGTAGCTGCTGTGCTCGATGCGCACGCAGCTGTCATCGCAGACCGTGCGCTGCACCTCGGTGAAGTACGACATGCCGGTGATCGGCAGCGGCTGCAGGTGGGCGCGCTCCTCCTCGAACATGGCCTGCACCTGACGGCGCTCGGCACCGTGGATGCGAGACGCTGCCCACTTCACTTCCCAGTGCTCCAGGAAGGCGTTCTGCTCCTCGATGCTCTCGAAGCGTC
>JAGWRJ010000429.1 GCA_028869725.1 Alphaproteobacteria bacterium
ATCATCAAGCCAGAGCCCGGATGGCAGAGCTTCTGCCGCCTTCGGGGGCAGACTCACTGTCGGGTAAGATCGAGAAAGCGGCATGAAGGAAAAGACAGAGGACTAAGACACTAACCTGTCCACGGAAGCGGGGCAGCTCCAAATTGGCTGTCCCCGAATAAAATTGAGGCGCGCGAGATCCGAAATTCGTTGACGAATGTAGAATGCGAGGATAATCAGACATGCAAATTAGGGAACATAGATGCGACCTTGGAAAATAGGTGCCGGATGCATAACCGTGCTAATTGCCTCCGGATGCGTCAATCAAAGCGGCGCGCGAATGGGATTATTTTCTGCATCCGCGCCTGTGATCGCTATCATGTCAAACGACGTACTTGTCGGCCAAGCAGTTGGCTATATGGATCGTACAGGCACGATCAATGTGCATTCAGCCGTGAAGCCTGGATTGAGATGCGTCGGCGAATTTCGGTACACAGGAATGCATTCCGGTATTGCGCAACTGAGGTGCAATAATGGAATGGCTGCAAACATGGACTTTAACGCGCTTGGCCCTTTAAGCGGATACGGGTATGGACAGACTAGCCATGGCCCGGCGAGCTTTACTTACGGTTTGACTCTCGAACAATCGAGAAAGTACTTGACGTTGCCACAGGGAAAGGGCCTAGCAGCCGGCGCTCAGGGTCCGACGCTTGTAAATCTATGAATCGCGAATGAGTGAGGCCGCACTGAATAGCCCGATACTCTCAATCAGCCGATCACCTTATGTGCGAATTCTCAAAGCGCCGCATTGACAAATGCAACGAGTTCTTGGCGGATGTCGCAACGTGGCTAGCTGACTGTCGATCGCAATCAAAGTTATAAGATTCGTGCATCGAGCCATGGACTGGTTCGTCGACGAACTTTGTGTCGCACGATACTCGCCGCTTCCTATAAACGAAACGCGCAATGAGATCAGTCGACGGCCTTTTCGAGGACCATACGAACGTAGCGCGTGTACGGAATACCTCGTGCGCGGGCCTCGGCCTTCACGGCGTCGAGCAATCTGCGGGGCAGCCTCATGTTCAACGCGGCAGACTTGGGTTCGATTTCGAAGCGCATCGATTTGAATTCGGATAGATCGTACTTGGTCAGGTCCGATGACACGACGAACCTTTCTGCTGCAGCGTCACTCCGGAGGGACGGCATCTTCTTGAGACGACGAGGCTTCATAATAGGCAATCTCCTTTCTATGCATATATCGCGCACTGATCGGTCGGATGAGCGTACCGTCGTGCGCCTTGCGCAGCATGAACACCAGGAAGACGTACCGGCCGGATCGCGTCTGTCCGATCGCGCGCATGCGCGACTCGCCGGGATGTGGATCAGCCATGACGGCCGGTACGTGTTCGAAAATCTCTTCGATCTCCTCGCGAGACACACCGTGCTTCCCGCACTTGGGCCAATTGCCCCGGTCCCAGTCGAAGCCCGAGAACTTCATCGTAAGACGCTACACATTTGTGTAGACATTTGCAATGCAAATTGGTTCGGATACGGGGTAGAACACATCGCCGTGCCTCCCGAAATGTCTTCGTGCTAAGTTGACTGCAAAATGGTGCGTTCCAGGAACGTGCCGCGCTTGGATTGGCTGTGCCGTAATCGTGCCGGGGTGAGCTTGGGGCGGGGCTGGCAAGCGCTGCAAGTGGTTGTTTAATAAGCCCCTGTACTCACAGTATACCTCTGAAAAACGCACTGACGACTGGGTGCGTAAAAAGGCCGCCAGACATAAATGTCGCGAACTACAAGGCGCGCATCATTGCGCCGTTTGCTGTGTCCGGTGCAATAGACCGCCTTGGATAGCCGGCGCTTCCGGCAAAGATCCCCACTACAACGCCGTTATCTGTCCTCCGCAAGAAGCCACTAACCGGTTCTTCGCGTAACCACCTTCCACGTCTAGCTTTCCGCTAAAGCTAGACTCCAAACCGTTTCGTTACTCAAAAGTCTCCTTCCTTAGTTGGCGGCGGTCGCCCAACCCAAACCGTGAAAAAGTGGCGGTCAAGCCACCTATTGACGCGGCGCGGAGCGATCGCGTAAATCAGGTCGACCAGCAGCCACAGCATTGAGAAGTACCAGATGATCCAGAGCGCGTACTGGATCAGGTAAGCGATCATCAGGATCGTTCCCCTGATCCAGAACGGCCAGTACTTTATCCCCTTCGGCCGTCGATTGCCCTGAATGACCCTCGGAGCCATGA
>JAGWRJ010000430.1 GCA_028869725.1 Alphaproteobacteria bacterium
CTGGCTTGCGACCTGGTAGCTGAGCGAGGCGCTCCAGATCCGTCCGATATAGCTGTAGGCCGCACGACCCAGTGCGCCGTCACCACGGCCGCTGTGGCTTCCTGCCACCGCAGCCGAGAACTCGCCGAGGGTGGGGACAACGAAGGTGGCGTCGAGCCCTGCCAGCTGGGTCGTGGAGCCGATGTCGACATGAGCTTCCGCGGTGAGATCATTGCTGAGGCCACGCCGATAGTTTGCGGTGGCCAGTGGCGTACCGTAGTCGAAACTGTGCTGGGTATAGCCATTGCGCAAGAAGCCGAGGCTCACCGAATAATCGTCAAGGCCGGCTTTGAGCAGATGCGATGAGGCATAATAGGGCACGGTGATGGTCTGCTGAACGCCAAGGACATTGGCAATGGTGAAGGCAATGTTGCCGGAGCCTGTCACGGCAGGGATCTGCTGGATGTCGAACGGGCCCTGCGGCACCGTGCTGCTGAAACGCAGCGCGTCATTGACATAGGCCTGCACGGTCGACGGCAGCGCCGCCTGTCCGGAGAAGCTCGGCATCGGAATGTAGATGAACTGCGGCTGGAGCTCGAAGTCGGTGCCGAACTGGACACCGCCGAAGCGGACCGGACCTGCCCAGTCCGTTCCACGCGAAATGGCATCACCAAGTGTAAGTCGGGTCATGGCATCGGGATCATCGTGAACAAGGCTCGTATCCAGGCGGATAAGGTGGTTCGCCGGCGAACCGTTGGTGCCTGTGATCTGTAGCGACATGGTGTTGGTGACAACGCCCCAGCTGTTCGAAAGGCCGGTGTCGAGAAAGGCGCCGGCCGAGACCTGTCCATCCGAAACCTGGGCGCTGCCCTCATAATTGAGAAACACCGATGGCGTGGCGGGGGTGATGGCGTGTCTGATCCGGGCACCACCCACATAGACGCTTGGAAGGCGCAAGTTCGCAGGCAAAGTGAGGATCAGGGTCTGGCTTGGGGCATCGAGGCGTACGTCGAGCTGCGGGATTGCCGACAGCGCAAAATAAGCCATGCCCGCTTCGTTTAGCGTGCCTGCAGACGGCGCGCGCAGACGCCAGGCGCGAAGCTCTTCGGCTGTGGCAAAGAACTGGCCGTCTTTCTGAAGCACCCGGAAGACGCCTTCCCTGGTGCCGTTGACGTTCACAGAAAGCAGGACGATCTGCGCGCCCGGCGCGGGAGCCGGCGTCTGTGCCTGCAGCGCCTCGCTCAGCAACGCCACCGAGCCAAGGACGAGGACAAATCTACTCAGTCCCCTCAGCATCGCCGCCGGCGCCTACTACGAGCTTGCGCTCCAGGGAGGCGCTGTCCGTCTCCGCATTCAGGGTGACGCTCGTGCCGGAGGCGATGGCCGCGCGATCGGGAAGTGTCCAGCTGTGACGCTGTCCGGCCAGTACATAGGCCGGTTTGTCGAGTGTGACGAGCAGTTGCCCTTTTGGTGTGCTGATCCTGAGCCGGCCGATTTCGATATGGGCAGTGCCGCGATTGATCGCCTCAAGCTGCAGTCCCGTGCCATGTACGCGGCGCAGTGACCAGAGCACGTCCGGCTTGTCATTCGAGCCTTCGACGAAGATCGGGATGCTGATGTTGAGAACGGTCTGCACTTCTCCTGCCCGCAGAAGACGCTGCTCGGGTACCTGGGTGATCAGCACGCGGTAGGTTCCCTCGACCGCAGACGGCTTTCGTTCCA
>JAGWRJ010000431.1 GCA_028869725.1 Alphaproteobacteria bacterium
CGCGCTCTCGCCGCGGAGATCCAGGGACTTTCGGGCGCCTGAAAGGATCATCTTTCCGCACACAGGTCCTGTCCTGTGGTGGCAGCCCTGCGCGTCCTGGTATCAGACACAGGCAGCGTCAGGACCGCGCGACACTGAGGCCGGTGTCAGGTGACGCCAATGCCTGCGCTGCCACCGGTGGGCAAGCTGATGCCCGCCGGTCGGGGTCTGGAAAGATCAGTTCGACGATGGTTCCCTGACCTTTATTGGTATGCATCTGAACTGTCCCGCCCAACTGCAGCGCAAATGTGCGCATCAGCTTAGCTCCGACGCTGGCTTGCGCGGGTTCGGGGACATAGCCGCGACCATTATCCGCAATGGTGAGAGACAGCTCGCCGACATCCGTTGGCTTCAGCGACACGCGGATCACCCCGCCATCGGCACGATCAGGATAGGCATGCTTGAATACATTGGTCAGCGCCTCGACCAGGAAGAGTGCTAACGGCACGGCAAGATCCCCCGAGACCTGACGCGATATCGAATCAATCTCGATATGCAAAGCTGAGCTGTCCAGTGCGAAGCCCTCGTGGATCTGTGCGGCCAGATCGTGCAGAAGTGTCCGTATCTCAACAGTGGCCAGCTCCTCTATGTCGTGCAGAGTGCGATGAACCAGTGCCAGAGCGTTGATGCGTGCGCGTGCCTGCATGAGGGCGTCGCGCGCCGCCGAATCGGCAACCCGCCCGGCCTGAAGCGACAGCAGGCTCATGACGATCTGCAGGTTGTTCTTGACGCGATGATGAATTTCGCGGACGAGCAGCGACTTTTGTTCGAGTGCTTCGCGCAGGCGATGATCGCGATCCTGTATGGCATCCACCATCTCGGCCATCGCGTCTCCCAGCATGCGGAACTCGGATGGTGCATCCTGGAGGGACGGACGCAGAGCATAATGGCCACTGCGATAGGCTGCTGCGACGCGTCGCAGATAGATGATCCAGCGCGTTACCTGTTGTTCGGTGACCATCCAGATCGCAATCCAGGTAAGGGCGATCATGATGAAGGGCAATACGAAATCTGTGCCGACGTGCACATAGGTCGCACCGAACAGCTGCGACTGCGGCATGGCAAATCCGACATAAACCCGACTTCCGAGCAACGCCGCGGTAGAATAAAGCCAGGTCCGACCTATTCCGTCACGAGCCGTAAACAGATCGGTTCCACCGGAATTCTGTGCATCTGCGCGTGTAAAAAGCGCCCTTGCAACCACAGTGTTATTGGCGGCAATGATATTGCGATGGGTATCGAAGATGGCTACGACCGCATTCGGTGGCAGCCGTTTCGCCCGGACCATGTATTCAAGCCATCGCGTATCGATTGCGATGGCAACTACCCCGTCAAAGTTGCCGTTCCGTGTCAAAGGCAGCATGCCAAGAATGACCGGCCGATGGTCGACGAGACTGACGACCTGGTCGCTGAGCACAAACTGGCCTGCTTGGCGCGCACGACGAAACACCGCGCGTGTAGCCACGCTGCGGCCCAGCGCTGCGGGACGCGCTGAGCAGGCGATGCGACCGTTGGCATCGATCCGTGCCAGATTGGTGAAGAAGCTGAGGCCACGCAGGGCATCGGACAACGCCTGATCGCAGTCCGGACTGCCATGGCGCACGATCGGCATATTGGCCAGCGCGCGGGTAATCTGCTCGGCACTGGCCAGCAGGTTTTCTTCGCTGGAGGCCGATGCCCGGGTAGTCTGGACCAATCGCTCACGAATATTCGTGGTGTCCCGTTCCACCCGATCCATGCCCTGCAGGAAGCTCGCGATCGCGATCGGCAGAAGCGCTGCGGTAACCGCGACCAGAAGACGGGTACGAAGTGACCAACCCGTTCCACGTGGGACGGACGCAGACCTGTGGTCGCGGATGCGGGCCCTATTTCGAGATGGTGTCCTTGCGTCGCTGTGCGGCGGCTGGGCTGTCGGGCGGGGCCAGACGATCCAGCTGCGCCATGATCTCATTGGCCGCGTCTCCTTGGGCCGCGTGAACCGTTGGCGGCAGTGGCTCCTGACCTTCGAGGATAGATATCAGTGCGCGCCGGGCGCGGGCAACGCGGCTCTTCACCGTGCCTACTGCGCAGTTACAGATCCGCGCCGCATCCTCATAGGAAAATCCACCGGCACCGACCAAGATCAGGGCTTCACGCTGTTCGTCAGACAGTGCTGTCAGTGCGCGCGTGGTGTCCGACAGCTCTGCCGCCCACGACTGCTGTCCGCTGATGCCAGGAATGCGTTCAGCCGCGTCTTGGTCCCAGGGCGCCTGACGCCAGGCGCGGCGCCGGTCCGAGTAAAACTGGTTGCGCAGGATGGTAAACAGCCAAGCCTTCAGATTGGTCCCGGCGGCAAAGGTTGCGCGTGCCTGCCATGCCTTGACCAGAGTTTCCTGTGCCAGGTCGTCCGCTGTGTCCGGATTGCCGCACAGCGATCGGGCAAACGCCCGCAGGAAGGGAATCAGCTCCAGCAGGTCCGCCTTGAATTTGGCGTCCGTTTCCGGCCGTGTATCCCGTGCCGTCTGTGTATGGTGCTGCATCTCGCGCATGGATTCAGCTCCTCTTTCTAGAGGTAACGGAATCCTCCGATTCATGGTCCATCTGTCGCAGCAGCTCCATGAACTCTTCAGGAACCGGCTCTTTTGCGACCCCATCGAAGAATCGCCGCAGTTCGCGGCCGATTGCACGCTGACGTGCCCGTACGATGCGTCGGTTTTCCAGGGCCGTCGATATGTCGACCTTGGAGTCTTTGGTCTCGGGCGAATTCTTCACGACGTCCCAATCCTGCAGTTGTGTTCTTTGTCCCACGCGCCTAACCCTCGGAATGCATCATTCAAGCGCCTTGGACTGCGCAAATTCTGGGGCCAGCGCATCCCGCAGCTGCGACCGCCTGTGGCTATGTCCTGTCTTGCGGTCGGGTAGCCAACGCGGCCCTTCCGGAATAGTTCCTGATCTCTGGATACTTTTCCCATGCTCTGCGTTCCCGAATTCAAGCGTACCGCTAAGATCCTGCCTGATCGTCCGGGTGGTTAACATTTGAAGGAAGGAGCTGGCTCCGTCATGCCCTCATCCCAGGCCCTTGCCCCGCATCTGCCCTATCTGCGCCGCTACGCGCGGGCGCTGACCGGAAACCAGGATAGCGGCGATGCCTTTGTGCGCGCGGCGCTTACGGCGGTTGTATCCAAGGAAGAAACCCTCGACGAATCCCTGCCGCCACGCCTCGGACTCTACAAGCTCTTTCACAGCATATGGGCGCCAACGGCCGACGCCTACCAGATCCAGCCCGGTGCGGGTGACCTGCAAAGTCCGGATCAGCGTCTTCTGGCGCTCTCCGCGATGGCGCGGGCGTCACTACTGCTGACTGCCGTAGAGGGCTTCAGTCTGGAAGAGACCGCGACCATCGTTGGGGCCAAGCCCAGTACAGTCGAAGCCAGCGTCGTCGAAGCCCAAAGGGCCATCGAGCGGGATCTCGCTTGCCGCGTGCTCATCATCGAGGATGAGCCCATTATTGCCCTCGATCTCGAAATTCTCGTAACCGAGCTTGGCCACACTGTGGTTGCGTCAGCAACCACACGCGATCAGGCCGTCCGCGCGGCGATCGCGCACAAACCCGGCCTTATCCTCGCGGATATAAATCTCGGTGAAGGTGGCTCCGGCATCGACGCGGTAAATGAC
>JAGWRJ010000432.1 GCA_028869725.1 Alphaproteobacteria bacterium
CTGGCGGTAGCCTTGGCGACCGAGGCAGAGACGTAGTACTTCGGCTTGCGGCCTTCAATCAGACCAGCCTTGCGTAGACGGGCAGCGGCATCGTCTGGAATCAACAGATTCTTTTGCACCCGATCCAGTGCCAGCACATCTGCCAGTGGCAGGTCGGTTTTCTGGATCAACAAGCGGCTATACGCCAGGTCAACAACACCACCGTAGATTGTCATCTTCACCGCGCCGGCCACAGTCAGATCGTAATCGGGCATCGGGAAGTAACGCTTTACCTGACGGGCGTACATGTCATGGATGCCGTAGCCCATCGTGTCGATCATGTTCAGCTCGGCCATTGCCTGAGCGAGGAAAGGATTGCGATAACGCCGGGGGAGTTTGGTGCCCGTGATGTAATCGTCAGGGCTTCCCTCGTAAAAGTTGCCTTCGTTTTCGAACACCAGCCGATCTGGTTGTTCCGTCACCACTACGCGGCCATTCCTGGTGTAGTCCTGATGTGCAATGCAGTTGTGCAGAGCTTCCAGCACGATCTTCTGGTCGTACTTGGACACCTCCACCGGCATCAACTCGTCCTTCGGCAAAATGCGTAGCTGGATGTTGCGGATGCGTTGATACAGGCGCGTGGTTTCGATCAGGAAGGGTGGGCCGAAATGCTCGTAGGCTCGTTCCTGGCCCTCCAGCTTCCACGTCAACTGTGCAGGGTGCGGAGAAAGGCGGTGGGCAGACTCAGCCTTGCCCAGCAGGAGCAACGCAGTGCGGGTGATCTGGCCATCCCGGGTGACACGCGCACGGTCGAGGAAGGTTTCCAGCGGCCACTTTGCTACGTCTTCCGGAGCGAAGCTGTTGGCGTGCTTCTGGGCGAAGGATTCGCGCGCCTTGCGCACGGCGGCTTCGTCCAGGTCGTCCAGCGTTGCTGTGGGGGCGAGTTGCGCCGTCCAGTCCAGCGTGAGGGTCTGGTTGCGGATTTCGTCCAGTTTGTCCAAGCCCAAAGAGACCAGGCTTTCCCCAGCGCGAGCGTAGTAGTGTCCCTTCCACGAAATAGCGATGCCGCGCGGCGCAGCCGGAATCTGGAACAACAAGACGCGACCGTCGGCGTGCTGGAGCTCGTGGATGTCGCGGAAGGTCAGGCGTGGATCAGTGTTCTGGGTGATCTGCATCTTCAATTGATGCAGGCGCTCAGCTTCCTGCCGGTATGCCGTGCCTACGACAGTACGGCTGCGATTGTTCACGCCGAATACGAGCCAGCCGAAGTCCGCTCCGCGCAGGTTTGCCTCGTTGGCCAGAGCGGAGAAATACTTGCCGATGTCGTCGGTGCTGTAGTCGTTACCGGCCTGCTTGAACTCCACCACCTCGTTTTCCCAGGTGGCGATCAGGCCGTCCAGCAATCGCGTCAGTTCAACATGCTCCATGACACCACCTCACAGGCACTTAACTTCGGTGGCGGGTGAGAGCAGCTTGAAGATCTGCTCGATATTGATCTTTACCGTACTGTCCTTGAAGCCGGCATCGCGGAACACGGCGCGCAGTGGCTGATGTGCGGCCAGCTCCTTGGCGAAGTCGTCGTCGACGCCGCCATGGGCGTCGAAGCAGGCGGCCAGAGCGTTGCCGTCCACGAAGTACACGTCCTTGCCTTGGATGACTTTCTTCTCGATGGGCAACGCCAGATCCACGCCCCAGTCCAGCATCACCTGGAACAGCAGGTCGAAGGCGCTGCGGTCGGGCTTGATGTTGTCCACGGCAGCGAACAAGCCTTCCTGGGTCACGGCATCGGGCGTGTAGTACACGTCGGCCATGTTGGAGGTGTCGATCTTGAGGACGCGGAAGCCGGTGTCTGCCCGCGAATCGCCCTCGCTGATCTTTTTGCCTGCGCGGCGTATGCGTTCCTTACTGACCTCAGCGATGGTCTTGTAGCCGGCCTTGAAAGCCTCGGTGTCCTGGGCACATTCCTCATCTAGTTGCACCATGATAAAACGACGATCACCACCATCTTCCGCATTTAGATGCATAACCGCATCGGCTGTTGAGCTGGAGCCGGCGAAAAAATCAAGAATCAGAGATTTGTTGCCAGCCCCCATTTGGACGATCTTTGCCAGCAATTCAGGAGACTTTGGAAAGTCCATCACCGGGGAGCCGAACAAATCTTTGATTGCTTTTCGGCCATAGTCGTTAGTGATTTCCTTGTCAGTCCAAAGGGATTTGGCGAGCGTTTTTGCGACATCGCCTTCTGCGCTTAAGAGATAGTCCTTGCGATAAATTCGCCACCCTTCAGCGGTTTCCTCTGCGAACAAGATCGAGCCTTCCTTTTTCACTTTGTCGATCCCCCACGTCCAGCACGTCTTGGTTCCGTCTGGGGCGTCCGGCCACACTTCGATGGTGTGGCCTTCCTCTGTCGTGGGTGAAACCGTGCAATCCGCCGAATTGACATACAGCGGGTAGTAAAGCTTTGGGCGTGTGATTGGGTTAAATGCCTGATTTCGATTGCGCAAGCCAAGCGGGCGATACTGGCCTCTGGTGTCTTTTCTCTTATATTCGTCAACCATACGACCTTCCTTCTCGATGCCGTTAATCGCATCTGAATTTAGGCCGTCTTTGACGAAGACTAGAATGCTTTCATGTGTCTTGGCGACGAACTTGTCGAGGTGTCTACCGCGTGGGTTTAATTGAACGGCAAGTTGAGCAACGAAATTTTCTGCGCCGAACACTTCCGAGCAGATTTCTATCAGGTTGGATGCTTCGTTGTCATCAATTGAGATGAATAAGGCTCCATCGTCTGCAAGTAAATTACGTGCCAAGCGAAGGCGCGGATAAATCATGTCCAGCCAGTCGGAATGGAATCTGCCATTGGCTTTGGTGTTAGCCACTAGCCGATTGCCTTCCTCATCCACCTGATTGGAGCGACGCAGGTAGTCGCCCGTATCCTCTGCAAAGTCGTCCTCATAGACGAAATCATTCCCCGTGTTGTATGGCGGGTCGATGTAGATCATTTTCACCTTGCCCAGATACGTCTCCTGCAGCAGCTTGAGCGCCTCCAGGTTGTCGCCCTCAATGAACAGGTTCTTGGTGGTGTCGAAGTCCACGCTCTCCTCGCGGCAAGGCCGCAAGGTCTTGGCAATCGGTGCGTTCGCCGTCAGCAGCGCCTCGCGTTTGCCCGGCCAGTTGAGCTGGTAGCGCTCCTGCGGCCCTTCCACTAGCGATTCGGACAAGGTCTGCCTGAGCTGGTCGAAATCCACCGCCAACCGCACGCCGCCGTCCTCGCCCTTGGCCTCGGTCACGCAGTCCGGGAACAGTTCGCGTATCCGCGCGATATTGTCCTGGGTGAGATCGGGAGAGTGCATCTTCAGTTTGTCCATGTTTTGTTCCTTGAAATCTGTTGCAGGTTCAGCGGTGCGGGCATCAGTGCGCTCGCCGCTAGAACGGTAGTGATGACTATGTACCCACGTAAACTTGTCAGATGCTACCTATCGCGCATACAAACCTAGCCTAAGAAGACCTTCGCGCAAGTAGACACCCGAAGGATGTCAAGTTAGCTGCCAGCCTGCGCAGCCCGCGAATGGTTGACTTTGACCTTGTAAGGTTGGCACTGGAAACTTTACACAAAAGGTACGCCCTGCAATATTCCGGTGAGCTCGGTGGGCGTGCCGTCCGCGACGAACTTTCCGCGATTCAGGATCGCCAGCCGATGGCAGCGTTCGGCCTCGTCCATCAGGTCCGTGGAAACCAGCAATGTCGTACCGCTATCCGCGAGCTCGAACAGCTTCTCCCAGAAATCGCGGCGCGATTCTGGATCCACCGCGCTGGTCGGTTCGTCCATAAGCAACAGCTTCGGCCTGTTCATGACCGCAGCCGCCAAGGCGAGACGCTGCTTCTGGCCATCGCTCATCGTGCCGGCGAGCTGCTTTTCACGGTCGGCAAAGTTGTATTCCTCAAGGGTGGACGCGTGATGAACTTCCTCGTCGCGATAAAGCTTGCTACGTCCGCATGCAACCGAAGTCAGCGCTCCTCTGACTAGCGATCGCCGAGTTCGCCCTGGGCAGGTTCGAAGCGATGTGGCACAACGCCGAGGTCTACCATGCTGGCGCCCGTGGTCTCCACGCGACATGCACCAGAAAAAAGCCAACCAACAGCCGCCGCTGCCTCGGTAGCACTCAGATTTCGTGTATCGATTCCGCCGCTGCCGCGCCCATACGGCGCGTATTTCGCTTCATCAGTCACCGAAAACAAGCCGTAGGTGGGTGTGCCACTGGCCGCGGCAACATGCATGACCCCGCAGTCTGCGCTGATGAAGCCGTCCAAGCTGGCGATGACAGCGGCGAGCTTGCGCACATCGCGGGTGTAGAACGAGGCGAAGCTGCCGCTCAGCTGTGAAGCGCCATGTTCAGCGAGGA
>JAGWRJ010000433.1 GCA_028869725.1 Alphaproteobacteria bacterium
ATCGCCGACACCTTCCGGGCACAGCCGTGGATGGGCTTCGCCGCCGTCGGCGTGATCGCCACCGCCTGGGACGACCGCGCCCTCGACGACCTGCCGCGCCTCGGCACGGTGGACGACCTGGCCGCGCTGGTCGAGCGGCACGCCGTGCAGCAGGTCTGGATCGCCCTGCCGCTGCGCGCCGAGGCGCTGATCCGCGACGTGCTCGCCCGCCTCGACCCCTGCACCGCCGAGGTCAAGCTGGTGCCCGACCTGGTCGACTACCGCCTGCTGCGCAGCTCGGCCGAGAACGTCGGCGGGCTGATGGCGCTGACCCTGTCCGGCACGCCGCTCAAGGGCCACGCGCACCTGCTGAAGTCGCTGTTCGATCGCGTCTTTGCCGCCACGATCCTGCTGCTGCTGGCACCGCTGCTGGCGCTGATCGCGCTGGCCGTCAAGCTCGGCTCGCGCGGACCGGTGCTGTACCGGCAGCAGCGCCATGGCCTCGACGGCCAGGTCATCGAGGTGCTCAAGTTCCGCACCATGCGCCTGCACGAGGAGCCCGCCGGCCAGGTCCTCCAGGCCACGCCCGGCGATCCGCGCGTCACCGCGCTCGGGCGCGTCCTGCGCCGCACCAGCCTCGACGAGCTGCCGCAGTTCTGGAACGTGCTCAAGGGCGAGATGTCGGTGGTCGGCCCGCGCCCGCACGCGGCCGAGCACAACCACGACTACGGCCGCAAGCTGCAGGGCTACATGCAGCGCCACCGGGTCAAGCCCGGCCTCACCGGACTGGCGCAGATCAACGGCTTTCGCGGCCCGACCGAGACCCTGGACAAGATGGCGCAGCGCGTCGAGCTGGACATCGACTACATCGAGCGCTGGAGCCTGTGGCTGGACCTGAAGATCATCCTGATGACCCTGCCGGCGATGCTGCGGCGGACGAATGCGTATTGAGGGCTGATGGACCACGGAGTCACCCGCCGCATCCTGCACGGTCTCGGCGCCAACGCCTACGGACAACTCGTCGTCATCGTCATCCAGCTGGCCGGCGTGCCCATTCTTCTGCACGCCTGGGGCACGCAACTGTATGGCGAATGGCTGATCCTCGCGGCCATCCCCACCTACCTGTCGATGGCCGACCTGGGCTTTTCGCAGTCGGCCGGCAACGACATGACCGCGCGCATGGCGCGCGGCGACTCCGCCGGCACGCTGGCCGTGTTCCAGAGTCTGTCGGTAATGGTCTACGGGCTTGCGCTGGCGGGTCTGGTGCTGGCCGCGTTGCTGATGGCATGGCTGCCGCTGGGTTCGTGGTTGCATTTCTCGGCCCTGAGCACGCGCGAGGTGCGCTGGATCCTCTGGCTGTTCGCGGCCGAAGTGCTGTTGCGGCTGTGCGATGGCGTCAACCACGCCGGATTCCGCTCGCATGGCGACTACGCCCGCCATGTGGCACTCAATGCCAGCACCATGCTGTTGCAGAACGTCGCCGCATGGGTGGCGGCGCTGTCCGGTGCCGGCCTCATGGGCGCCGCGTTCGCACTGGTCGCCGTGCGTGCCATCGAAGTTCCGGCTGCCGCAGTTTGGCTACGGCGCCGGCATCACGATGTCCGGCTGGGTTTGGCGCATGCGTCCGTCCGCGAGCTGCGACGCCTGATCAAACCGGCTGCCGCCAATCTGGCCGTACCGCTTGCCTCGGCGCTGAACGTGCAAGGCATGGTGCTGGTCGTGGGCGCGTTGCTGGGTCCCGTCGCGGTTGTCATATTCAGCACGTCGCGCACCTTGGCACGGGTGGGGCTTCGAATGGTTCAGGCTGCTAACGACGCCATCCAGCCGGAATTGGCGCATGCATGGGGTCGCGACAATCGCGAACAGTTGCAGCAATTGTTCGTGCGCGGCTTGCGCATGACTGTGCTGATGGCGCTGGGTGCCGTGGTGATTCTTCACTTCGCGGGCGCCTGGATCGTTGCCCTATGGACGAGTCATCGAGTGCAATTCAATGCGGCACTATTCGACTGGCTGCTCCTGTCCAGCATTTGCGTCGTCACTTGGCATGGGGCGCTGAGCCTGTTGCAGGCAGCCAACCGACACTTGCGAGCGGCTATGTGGTTCGTACTGAGTTCTGCTCTCGGTTTGATCCTTGCCTACTTGTTCATGCGCCTCACTGATGAGCTTGCATGGGCTGGCATGGCCTTGGTGTTAGCCGACCTGTTGATGCTGGGATATGTCCAGCATCGCGCTTTGCAAATGATCGATTTGCCAACGCGTAGACTTCTCGGACGGCTGATTGGCTTCACAACGTCGCGTGGTGTGGCATGAAGATCGTGCATTCGTGCCACGGCAAGTTCCACCATCAAGATCTGGCACGCCAACTTCATCGGCTGGGCGTGTTGCATACCTTCTTTACCGGCTACCCACGCTTCAAGTTGAAGAACTTGAATGTGCCTTGGAACAAGGTGAACACGTTCCCGTGGCTCGAAGTGCCGTATTACGCCGGAATGCGATATGGCCTGCTCAATGCACGCTTGCGACGCGAGATGGAATGGCAGGTCCATGAAGTCTTCGATCGGCACGTTGCCAGACAGATGCCCGAGGCTGATGCCTACATTGGCCTCTCGTGCGCAAGCCTGCGCGCGGGCCGCGTCATCAAGCAGCGGGGTGGCAAGTATCTCTGCGATCGGGGTTCAAGCCACATCCGGTATCAGGACCGTCTGCTGGCCGAAGAGCACGATCGCCATGGCATCCCCTACATCTCCATCGATCGCCGCGTCATCGAGAAGGAAATGGCCGAGTATGAAATGGCCGATGCGATTTTGGTTCCCAGCGAGTTCGCCCGCCGTTCGTTCATTGCCGAAGGCGTGCCGGAGAGCAAGCTGCGCAAGGTGTCCTATGGAGTGGACCTGCGCCGGTTCAGTCCGGTGGGTGCTCCCGAAGCGGGCCGATTCGATGTGCTATTCGTCGGCGCAGCGTCGTTACGTAAGGGCGTGCCTGATCTACTGAATGCTTACCGTATGCTTCGCCATCCGCGCAAGCGCTTGCGCTTCATCGGTGCGGTGACCGAGGAAGTGCGTGCATTCTTGCAGCGGGCATGCGGTTCCGATCCGAGCATCGAGATTTTGGGTCCGCGCCCGCAGGATCTGCTGCGCGAGATCATGAGCACAGCGCACGTGATGGTGTTGCCCAGCATCGAAGAGGGGCTGGCATTGGTGCAGGCGCAAGCCTTGGCCTGCGGCTGCCCGGTCATCGCCAGCACCAACACCGGAAGCGAAGACCTGTTCACCGATGGTATCGAGGGGTTTGTCGTGCCGATCCGCAGTCCTGAGGTTATCGCCGAACGCTTGCAGTGGATTGCGGATGATCGCGATCTTCAATCCGACCTGCATGAGGCCGCCTTGCGCCGCGCCCAGGCAATTGGAGGCTGGGATCGATATGGAGAAAGCATACTTAGCGCCGTGAGAAATCTGGCCGATGAGCGTGCGCAAAACATCGAATGCCAGCATGTTGCTTGTGATGCCAGAGGCCCTGTCAATGAGTAAAGTCAGATACTTAACTGAAAGTGCAATTAAAAGGCTCTACCATCGCGACTCGAAATGTCCCTCGTGCGGAGCAGGTCAATCGGTGCTGATTTCGAGAAAATATTTAGTAACTGAACTTAGGCGATGCAATCACTGTAAATTGCTATATCGAGTGCCAGTCGACTCTATCAATGATAGCAAACACTTCTATCAGTCTAATTATAAGCAAGGCATTACAACAGAAATGCCAGACTCTCATAAACTTGATCACTTTAAGAGAACACATTTCCGTGATACAGAGAAAGACTACTCGCAAATTATTTCTGTTCTAGAGGCGCTTGGAGTTGAACGGGGTAGGCGTATTTTTGATTTCGGTTGTTCATGGGGCTATGGCAGCTGGCAGCTTAGACAGTACGGATACGAAGTCGAATCTTATGAAATATCGGTGCCACGAGCTCAGTATGCCGCGCAAAAATTGTCCTGCAATGTTTATCAAAACCTGGATGATGTGTTGGAAAATCATAAGTCATATTATGATGTTTTCTTTTCTTCTCATGTATTGGAGCATGTGCCTTCTGTTCTAAGTGTCATTGAATTTGCAGAAGCTATACTGAGGAATAACGGATTATTTATCGCTTTTACTCCAAATGGCTCTGATCAATTTCGAAAGAAAGCGCCGAAACAGTGGCAGAAATTATGGGGGCAAGTACATCCCAATTTTTTGGATGATCAATATTATGTTCATCAATTCCGCCGAGTCCCATATCTGCTGAGTTCAAATCCATATGATCTTCATTCTGAAAATAATTGGAGTCACGGCGATTGTAAACAAAAGGTGCTGGATTTATCTGGTAGCGAGTTGATGTGCGTTGCCAAGCTGAAAGGATAGATTCCAATGCGTGAGGACTTGTCACGATATCGAGGGCGCATCTACGGCGCTTACGTCAGTGGCCGCACGGACACGCTGGCGCCGGAGTCCCTCATGGGCCTCGCGCCACGGCTGCCCTATCTGCGCTGGCTGGTACGCACCTGCATGCCGGCGGACCGCGCCGCCGCCATCCTCGATATCGGCTGCGGTCATGGCGCCATCCTGCATGCCTTGCAGCAGGCCGGTTACCACAACGCCCGCGGGGTGGATGGCAGCGCCGAGCAGGTACAGGCGGCGGCTCGGCTGGGCATCGCCGGCGTGCAGCAAGGCGATCTGATGCAGGCGCTGCGTGACACCGCCGATGCCAGCCTGGACGTGGTGATTGCCTTCGATGTCATCGAGCACTTCACCAAAGCCGAGCTGATTCCGCTGGTGGACGAGGCCCATCGCGTACTCAAACCCGGTGGACGCTGGATCATCCACGCGCCGAACGCCGAAGGTCCGTTCGGCTCACGCATCCGTCATGGGGATTTCACCCATGAGCTGGCGTTCACCCGCACCTCGCTCGACCAGCTCCTGCGCGCCAGCGGCTTCGCGCGGGTGGAATGTTTCGAGGACCGCCCGGTGCCGCATGGGATCAAAAGTCTCGCGCGCCTGGCGCTGTGGCACCTGCTGCGGGCGGTGCTGATGTTCTACCTGGCCGTGGAGACCGGCAGCCTGGATCGACGCGTGGTGCTTTCGCAGAACCTGCTGGCGGTGGCATGGAGGAGCCAGTGACTGCTGCTGCAGCGGCCAAGCTGGATCCTGGATTCAATCTTTGGAGAGGAGAGATATGAGCATCAAGAACAGGAAGAGGGTTCTGGTCACCGGCGGAGCCGGATTTCTGGGTTCGCACCTGTGCGAGCGACTTCTGCAGGATGGCTGCGACGTGCTGTGCGTGGACAATTTCTATAGCGGGGTGAAAGACAATATTGCGCACTTGCTCGGCAATGCGCACTTCGAGCTGCTACGCCATGACGTGACGTTTCCGCTCTACGTCGAGGTGGACGAAATCTACAACCTGGCTTGCCCGGCCTCGCCCATCCACTACCAGTGGGATCCGGTGCAGACCACAAAGACCAGCGTACATGGTGCGATCAACATGCTCGGTCTGGCCAAACGGGTGAAAGCCAAAATCCTGCAAGCCTCGACCAGTGAGGTCTATGGCGATCCGGATATGCATCCGCAACGCGAGGAGTACTGGGGTCGCGTCAATCCCATTGGTCTGCGTGCCTGCTACGACGAAGGCAAGCGTTGTGCAGAGACCTTGTTCTTCGACTATCGCCGCCAGCACACGTTGCAAATCAAGGTGGCCCGCATCTTCAATACCTATGGTCCGCGCATGCATCCGAACGATGGCCGGGTGGTGTCCAATTTCATCGTGCAAGCGCTGCGCAACGCGCCGATCACGATCTATGGCTCTGGCGAGCAGACCCGCTCCTTCTGCTATGTGGATGATTTGATCGAAGGCCTGGTACGGCTGATGGACAGCGCCGACGAAATCACCGGACCGATCAATCTCGGCAATCCCACGGAATTCACGATTCGCGAGCTGGCGACGGAGGTCATCCGCCTCACTGATTCGAAGTCGTCGTTGATCTACAAGGCGCTACCTGCCGACGATCCGCGCCAGCGACAGCCAGACATCGACCGCGCAAGGACCGTACTTGGCTGGGAGCCGCAGACCGATCTGGCCGAAGGCTTGGTGCGGACCATCGGCTACTTCCGCCAGTCACTTGGAGACTGAAGATGGATGCAGCGCCCACTCGCCTATTGTCGACCGACCCGCGCGCGCCACTCGGAAAATTGCTGCGCCTACCGCTGTACCTCCTGCCACGGGAATGGGTGTTGCCGGTCCTGTCCGGCATAAACAAGGGCCGCAAATGGCGGGTAGGAAGCCATATCCACGGTTGCTGGATAGGCACCTACGAACGAGAAAAGCAGGGCGTTAGCGCACGCCTGGTACGTCGCGGCATGACGGTCTATGACATCGGAGCGCAGGCAGGCTTTTATTCCCTGGCATTCTCCAATCTCGTCGGAGATGGCCATGTCTACGCATTTGAGCCACTCGCGGAAAACTGCGCGAATCTGCTTGATCACCTGCGGATGAATAAAGCAAAGAATGTCACTGTTCATCAGATGGCTGTTTCCGAACGGAGCTGTATCGTTGATTTCCACATTGCAGAAAGCAATGCCATGGGCAGCATCACCGATGAACCTGGTGCCTACCGAGTCTGCGCGGTCGCTCTGGATACTTGCATCGAGGAGGGCATGTTGCCCCCCCCTGACCTAGTGAAGATGGATGTCGAGGGCGGCGAGAGCCGCGTATTGCGTGGCGCGATGCGTCTGCTGAGCCAGCGTCGAACGATCTGGCTCGTAGCCCTGCACGGGCAGCAGCAAAAGCAGAAATGCTTTGAGATCTTGCATGGCGGCTGTTATGCAATTTACCGCCTCGATGGCACGCAAGTGATTTCCCCAGCCGAGATGCCGGATGAAATCTATGCCCTGCCCGAACAGGAAGGGTTGCGCCGATCATGAAACTCCTGATTGTCAGCAGCACTTACATGATCGCGTTCAACCAGCGCAAGTGGGTGCAGATGGTCGCGATCGATCCTGATCTGCAGGTCGTGCTGGTCACGCCGGAATACCAGTTGACATCGTTCGGGCCACGCCGTCGGGAGCGGCATCCCGCGTTTGATACTCGTGCAGTGCCAGAGCTGCGCAGCTTCTTCAATCGTTCGCATATGAGCTACACGGTGGATCCCTTCGCACTGGCGGGACTGATGCGCAGGTATAAACCCGACCGCATCCACATCGAGGAGGACCCCTACTCGGTGATCGGATTCGAAACTGTCCTCTTGGCGCGTTTGTACGCGCGGCAGGCGCGCATCAGTTTTTTTCTATGGGACAACTTGGCGCGAGAGCCACGGGGTATCAAGGGCTGGCTGAAACGCATCCTCAATCGCTTCGGGCTCGGGCATGCCGACCTCGTGATCTGCGGTAACCGACAGGCGCAGGTGCTGCTACATGAGAAAAAAAAGTTTGCCAAGCGCTCTGTGGTGCTGCCGCAATTGGGTTTGACGGATGCCGAGTACGCAGGGGGCAGGAATCTGCAATTGCGCGACGAGCTAGGGGTGGCGCCGGAGACCGTGCTCATCGGCTACGTCGGCAGGATGGTGCCGGAAAAGGGCGTCATGACTCTGCTCGAAGCCTTCGCGTGCTTGGGCGATCGCGATAGCAAGCTGCTACTGCTCGGTTCCGGCCCAATGGATGTGCAGATCGCAGCCTACTGCGAGAGGCACTTGCCAGGGCGTGTCATCCGTATTGCAGCCGTCCCGCATGAGCAGGTACCAGCCTACATGCGGGCACTTGACCTGTTCGTGCTGCCTTCGCTCAGTACACCTGCTTGGGTGGAGCAATTCGGCATTGTCCTTGCGCAGGCGATGCTCTCCGGTGTGCCATGCGTTGGCTCCTCCTCCGGAGCGATCCCCGAAGTGATCGGGCCAGGTGGTGCGATCTTCAGCGAGGGCGATGTCGCGGCATTGGCTGATCAGTTGCGCCGTCTCGTCGATTCGGCAGGGGAACGTATGCAACTGGGTAAGAAGGCGCGTGCCTATGCACTGGCTCGTTACACGCAGGAGGCTGTTGCTTCCGCCTACCTGGTCGCATTTAAGTCGAACAACCCCTCATTCTCGAATTGACCGGAGCCGCAGCTGTGCGCATTGTTTTCGTTGGCCCACCATCGGGGACATCACTGCACCGTTGCAGTGCGCTGCAGCGCCTGGGGCATGAAACTACATTGATCGATCCCCGGTCCTGGCTGCCCAGGGCGCGCTGGGTGGGCCCTTGGATGTACCGCACTGGCGGGATTGGGTCAAATGTGCTGATAGCGCGGCGATTGTCCGCAGCAGTGGCCACCGCGCAACCCGATCTTGTGTGGGTGGATCAAGGCGAGTGGCTCGGACCGCGCATCATCAGGGAGATCCGCGAGTGCAGCGGCAATGATGTGCCGGTCGTGAATTACGCGGTCGACGATCCGTTCAGTGGGCGCGATCGCCGGCGTTTTGCCGGATATCGTCATGCCCTATCGCACTACGATATGGTCTGTGTAGTGCGTGATGAAAATGTGGCAGAAGCTTATGCGCATGGCGCACGCCAAGTGTTTCAAGTTTGGAGGAGTGCGGATGAGGTGGCCCACGCGCCGCGAGTGCTGAATGCCGAGCAGGAGGCGCGTTTTGCCGGCGAGGTGGTCTTCGTTGGCACCTGGATGCCCGAACGCGGGCCCTTCCTGGCCGAGCTGGTCCAGCGCGGTGTGCCGCTCGCGATCTGGGGCAACCGCTGGCAGAAGGCGCCGGAATGGCAGCAACTGGCGCCGCACTGGCGTGGCCCCGGACTGACCATGGATGACGACTATGCCGCGGCCATACTTGCCTCCAAAGTGAGTTTGGGTCTGCTCTCCAAGGGCAACCGCGACCTGCACACCACACGCAGCTTGGAGATTCCGGCGTTGGGTGGGCTGCTGTGCGCCGAGCGCACGAGTGAGCACCTGGCGCTTTACGAGGAAGGCAGCGAGGCGGTGTTCTGGAGCGATGCCGCCGAGTGCGCCGAGCAGTGCCGGGCGCTGTTGGCCGATGAGCCGCGCCGCCGGGCCATTGCCGCGGCGGGGCATGCACGGGCCCAGCGCAACGGGCACTACAACGAGCAAGTCATGGCAAAGATCATCGCAGCCGTGCTGCCTGGCACGGTGACCGCCTCGACCTTGGCCACAGGTGCCGTGGGATGACGCCGGGCATCCCCGCCAGCGCGCGCGAGCGGGCCGCGCCGATGTCGCCCGGCACGGCGCCGGCGCGGCCAGGAGTGCGGTTGGCCAGTGCCGCCACGATTGCCAAGCTGCGTCGAGGGGTGGTGGCGCTGTCGGCAGCGGCCATTGCCTTGCAACTGGCACTGTTCTTCGATCCGGCCAATCTGGCGGTATCGGCGCTGCTGCTCGCGGGCAACGTGCTGGGTTACGGCTATGCGCTGCGCCAGGCGACCCTGCGCCGCTACCCGATCTCCAGCCTGATGGTGCTGGGCTATGTGTTTTCGTATTTCACGCTGCCGCCGCTGGGTCAGCTTGTCGGTCTGCAGCCGGTTGTGCATCACCTACACTATCCGATCGACGACCAGATCTACGCGCTTGCCGGTTTGCTGGCGCTGATCGGTGCGCATGTGCTGTACAGCAAAACATCCGTGCTGCTGGCGCTGCGCGGCACCTTGCGCCGGCAGTTCTATGGACGACTGGGGTTTTTTCGCACACCGCGGCTGGCGCAACTGTGGCTGATGGGCCTGTTGGGCGTGGTGGCCGTGCTGGCCGGGCGCCATTACGACGTGCACAGCGCAGGCATTACCCAAGCCGTGATGCAGGGTTTGCAGCCGTTCGTGTATGTGCCCTACATCACCCTGCTGTTGCCGGCGTGGTCGGTGGCGCGCCGCATCCCGCGCATGCACAACCTGGGGCTGGTGGCCTACAGCGGCCTGTTGCTGATGCTGGCGATGGTGGTCAACAGCCGCGCCTACCTGCTGATGGGTTTCGCATCGCTGGGCATCGCCTATGGCTACCTGCTGGCGGTGGGCAGCATGGCGTTGCCCTCGGTGCGCCCCCGCAACGTGCTGCTCGCAGTCCTGGCGCTGTTGGTAGTTGCGGGGCCGGTGACGGAGCTGTCCATGGCCATGGTGCTGGTGCGCGGACAGCGTTCCGACTTGTCGCCGCTGCAATTGGCTGGCGCCACCTGGGACACCTTTCGCGAAGGCGGGGTTTCTGAGCGGTATGAGCAGCTCATGGACCAGACATCCGGTGGCACGGGTGTCAACGAGACGTACTTCGACAACCTGTTTCTCAACCGCCTTGCCAATCTCAAGTTCGTGGACAACGCGGTGATCAACAAACGCGCGCTGACTCCGGCCGGGGCCGACTATTTTTCGCGCATCGAAAGCCAGAAAGCGTGGTCCATCCTGCCCGCGCCCCTGATCCATCTGCTCGACCTCGACGCCGACAAGCAACGGGTGACCAGCGGATCGTCCGGGGATTTTCTGCTCTATGCCGCAAGTGGTAACGGCAGCGTCATCGGGGGTTTCCGCCAAGGGTCGTTGCTGGTCAATCTCGACGTGGTCTTCGGGTGGCTGTGGCCGCTGGTACTGCTGATGTTTGCCGCGCTGGTGTTTGCCGTGGTCGATGCATGGTGCCAGACGGCGCCGACAGCGACGTCAAATGAGTGGGCCGTGCGCTTCAACCCGCTGGTGCTGGGCCTGCTGTTCAGCGAGATGTTCTTCTTCACCAGCGCCGCGACCGGTGTCGAAAGCGTGGCCGGCATGGCGGGCGTGCTGATGCGCGGCTGGCTGCAGTTGGGGGTGCTTTACGCGATGGCGTTCTGGCTCAGCCGCATGGTAACGAGTGGGCGGCGCGTATGAGGCTGCGTACCACCCGTTCCGGATACCTGAAAATCCTGCGCAGGGGCGTCGGCTGCAGTGCCGCGTATCGGTGCGAACCTGCCAGCGAAGTGGTCGCCATTGATTCCAGCCCCTCTTCGACATGAACAAACGCATCCTCATTTACCGGCTGGGTTCGCTGGGCGACACCCTCGCGGCCTTGCCGGCGCTCAAGCTCGTGGCGCGCGCCTTCCCGGATGCCGAGCGCTGGATGCTGACCAATTTCAGCGTCAGCGCCAAAGCGGCGCCGATGGCCGCCGTGCTGGCGGACATGGGCCTGGTGCACGGATATATCGAGTACCCGATCGGCATGCGCAGCCCCCGTGCCTTATGGGCACTGCGGACGCGCTTGCGGGCATCGGGAGCGGACACGCTGGTGTATTTGACGGCATCCCGCGGGCGCTGGCGGACATGGCGCGACGCGCTGTTCTTCCGCGCCTGCGGCATTCGCCGTCTTGTGGGTGTGCCTTACCGCAACGATCAGCGGGAGGTGCGGCGTCTGACCGACGGGCTGCACGAGTACGAAGGCGCGCGCCTGGCGCGCTGCGTTTCAGCGCTAGGCGACGCACGCATTGATGATCCTGCTTCTTATGATCTCGCATTGACCGCGGACGAAATCGGACAGGCGGATCGCGCGCTGTCCGCCCTGCATGGGCGCCGCCTGATCAATGTCAGTATCGGTACCAAGGCGGATGCGAGAGATTGGGAAGACGCGCGCTGGCGGCCGCTGCTGGATCGCCTGGCAAGCCGCTACCCGGATGCAGGCTTGGTGCTGGATGGCGCCAGGAGTGAATTCGGGCGCTGTGAAGCGCTTGCCGTTTCGTGGGCCGGTCGCTACGTCAACCTGTGCGGGACGCTCAGCGTTCGGGCCTCGGCGGCCGCGCTGATGCGCAGCGACGTGTTCATCGGTCACAACAGTGGCCCGATGCACTTGGCAGCAGCAGTGGGGACAAGGTGCGTGGCAATTTTCGCCTCCAATTATCGGCCCGGCGAGTGGTTTCCGCATGGCCAGGGGCATCACGTGCTGTACACGCGCATCGCGTGCGAAGGCTGCAGGCTGGATGTGTGCGTCGAAAAGAACAAGGCCTGCATTCGTTCGATCAGCGTCGCGGCGGTTGAGCAGGCCGTGGCGGAGGTTGTGGATGCGGCGCAGGATCCGGTCAAGGTCCAGCAGCACGCGCAGTGCCAGGAGCGGAGCTGATCATGTGCGGCCTGGCCGGCATCCATGACCGCGATGGCGCACCCGTGGACAGTGCCGCGCTGCTGCGCTTGCGCGAACAGATGCATCTGCGCGGACCGGATGGCGCAGGGCTCTGGCTCGATCCGGCGGGTGGGATGGGCCTTGCGCACCGGCGACTCGCGATTCTGATTCTCAACTCGCGTGGCGCGCGCGGTGTGATGTTCCATACCCTGCAGAGACTTTGGTATCGGCTGCTGGCGGGCGCCAAGCTGATGCAGGTGGAGTTGCTGAGCCAGCGCAATGTCTGGAGTATCAGGCGGGTCCTAGGCGAGCTGCTGGGCATTCAACTTCCAGAGCATCCAGGTGAACCGGATTCGCGCGGGGGGGAGGGGTGATGCGGATTTTGCACGTCATCTCGACCATGGCGCCGTCCTCTGGCGGCCCGACAGCAGTGATGGCTGGGCTGCTACCGGCTCAGGTGCATGACGGGCTTGATGTCGTCCTATGCACGACCGATCGCGACAATCCGTCGTCGAAACGGTTGGATGCGGCGAGCGTGCACGGCAGGCTGGCGCCGGCGATTGCAACGCATGTGTTTCCGGCAGAGATGCCGAGTCTGCTCATCTCGCGTGCACTGCGCGCGTGGCTGAGGCGAAACATCGACCACTTCGACCTTGTGCATGCGCATGGCCTTTACCGCTTTCCGTCCACGTATGCGGTAAGGCTGGCACGCCGGTGTGGGGTGCCTTCCGTCATTTGCCCGCATGGCAGTCTCGATCCGTTCTTGTATCGGCAAAGCGCGCGCAGCGTACTGCTGAAGCGCCTGTGGGAGCGTTGGTTCGACCTGCCCAACCTGCATGGCGCGTCGGCCATCCACTACACCACCGAGGACGAGCGCCAGCGGGCCGCGTTTCTCAAGCTGCGCGCGCCCTCGTTCGTGGTGCCCATTGGGTTGGACTGGAGCCGGTATGCGGGCCTTCCGGCACGCGGCGCGTTTCGCGCAAAACTCGGCATCGGCGATTCGCCACTGGTGCTGTTTCTGAGCCGATTGAACTTCAAGAAGGGCTTGGACCTGTTGGTGCCGGCATTCGCCCAGGTGCGTGCGCGTTTTCCCGATGCGGTGCTGGCCCTCGTGGGGCCGGATAACGAGGGTTACGGCGCCAAGGTGCGCGGCTGGGTCATGGAGCATGGCCTGCAGGATGCCGTGCGCTTCGTTGATTACATCGAGGGCGAGCAGGTGTTACAGGCCTATGTGGACGCCGACGTGTTCGCGCTGCCCTCGTACACCGAAAACTTCGGCATGGTGGTGGCGGAGTCCCTCGCCTGCGGCACGCCGGTGGTGATCTCCGATCAGGTCAATATCCATGGTGAGGTGAGCGGGGCCGGGGCCGGCCTGATTACACGCTGCGATGCCGGCGAGGTGGCCGAGGCACTCTGCACGCTGCTCGGTGATGCGCCGCGGCGGCGCGTCATGGGCGCGGCCGGGCGCGCGCTGGTGCAGCGCCAGTGGACGTGGGACGTGGTGGCCAGCCAGTTGACAGCCGAGTACGAGACGATCATCGCGCGGCATCGAGACGCCAGGTCAACACGAGGAACATGAGATGAACGACACGCCATGCCCGTTCGTGTTCCAGCGCTTTGCTGCCTGCCGCCTGTCGCCGGGATTTCTTGCCGAGTGCGGTGAACCATGAGCCGGTTGCGGCAACTCGTCAAAGCGCTGCGTGTACTTGGGGCATGCGATCGACGCTGGTGGCTGGCTCTGCGCCACGGCGTGGCGCCCAGCCTGGAGCATCTTCGGGTTCTGCGTCTGCTGCGTCCCTCCAGCGTGATCGATATCGGCGCCAACCGCGGGCAGTTTGCGCTGGCCGTGCGCCATGTGCTGCCGCAGGCGGCGATTGACTCCTTCGAACCGCTGCCCGAGCCCGCGGCGGTCTTTCGCCGCGTGTTTGCCGGCGATACCCGGGTGACGCTGCATGCCTGCGCGATCGGCGAGCGCGCCGGCACGACGTCGATGCATGTGTCGGCTCGGGACGACTCGTCATCGCTGCTGCCGATCGGTCGCGAACAGACGCGGATCTTCCCCGGCACGCAGGAAGCCGGTCGCGCCGCGATCGAGGTGCGCCGGCTGGACGACGTGCTCACGCCGGCGCAGATCACCGCCCCTGCCCTGCTCAAGCTCGACGTGCAGGGCTACGAGTTGCAGGCGCTGCGCGGTTGCGAAACCTTGCTGGACGCGTTCGCGTGGGTGTACTGCGAGTGCTCGTTCGTGGCGCTGTACGAGGGCCAGGCGCTGGCGGATGAGGTGATCGCCTGGCTGCGCGAGCGCGGTCTGCGGCTGCTCGGCGTGTACAACATGGCCCATGACCACGACGGGCGCGCGGTGCAGGCGGATTTCCTGTTTGGGCGGTGAAGTGGTCGGGTGGAAGGTTCTTCGCTGCGCTCAGATGACAAAGTGGAGGCGGCGTGTGGGATCACAGCAGCATGGCGCTTGGGACTGCAGCGGCATGACGCTCGAGATGACAGCGGCATGGCGCTCGGGATGACAGCAGCATGGCGCTCGGGACTGCAGCGGCACGGCGCTCGGTATGACAGCGGCATGGCGCTCGGGACGACAGCGGCATGGCGCTTGGGATCGCAGCGGCATGGCGCACGGGACCGCAGCGGCATGGCGCTTGGGACTGCAGCGGCAAGGCGCTTGGGACCGCAGCGGCAAGGCGCTCGGGATGACAGCGGTATGGCGCTCGGGACTACAGCGGTGGCACGCTCTGGATGACGGCCACCGGGACGCGGGGGGATGAACGGATGCACGTGCTGATCCATGACTACGGCGG
>JAGWRJ010000434.1 GCA_028869725.1 Alphaproteobacteria bacterium
GCATGGTAGGCAGGAAGGAGGGGATTTTGCGCAAAGGCATGCAGGATATCGGTGAGCAGCAGCTCCTGATGCTGCTCCTCATGGTTCAGTCCCAGTTCAATCCGGCTTGCGCGCTCGCCGTCCAGCGTGCCTGCGCGCAGCCGTTCGGCGATGGCCGCATCGACATGGGCACGATAGGCGGCAATCTCTGCGACCGAAGGCCGGCTCAACAGGCCCCGTTCTGGGCGCGGATGACGTGCGCCCACCGCGTCGTAATAGGAATTGAAGAGAAAGCTGAAGCGCGGATGGAACGGGCGATAGCCCGGCATATCCTTGAGCACAAATTCTTCAAAGAACCAGGTGGTGTGGGCGCGATGCCATTTGGTCGGGCTCGCATCGGGCATCGATTGCAGGTTCTGGTCTTCCGCGCTCAAGGGTGCGGCGAGCGCATCGGTGCGTTGGCGTACCGCGGCAAAGCGGCTCAGAAGATCGTCGTAGGACGGTGCGGCGCGGAGCTGCGCACCTTTGGGGTCCAGATTCACGGTGCGTACTCCAAAGGCCTCGCACGCATTGATGGCGAGGCGCATCTCGTCAGAAAATCATCGGCGCCGGAAAAAGTTCCCCGACGGGCTGCGAGGCTGTTGCCGGCATCAGGGCCCGCTCAGGTCCCGCAGAACGTTCGGCTGACTTCCTCGTCCGGCAGAGGCGGAGCGGCATATTCGGCAAATTCGGGCTGTTCGTCATAGGGCGCCTGCCACAGCTGCACCAGGGTGCGAAAGAGCGAAAAATCTCCCTGCATGGCGGCTCTTATCGCCTGTTCGATCCGGTGATTGCGCGGAATATAGCGTGGATTGGCGCGGCGCATGGTTGCGATGCGCGCACCGGCTGGCGCTGCGTCGAGGCGCGCATGCCAGCTTCTCGCCCATTCATCGTAGAGCTCCGGCGCGGCAAAGAGGCGACGCAGCCTGTCATCGGCAGCGGGATCTTCGGCCGCTTCGGTGGCGGTGCGAAAAACGAGCGTGAAGTCAGCTTTTCCTTCCGCCATGCGCGCAAGAAGATCCTGGGCGAGCGCCACATCGGCCTCCTCCTCGTGATCGAGGCCCAGCTTGGCGCACAGGCCCTTGCGGTACGCGGCGCCAAAAAAGGTCGTGAAGGTGCTGAGCGCGGCATTGGCCTCAGCCATCTGGGTATCTTCATCGGCTCCCAGAAGAGGCAGCAAGGTCTCGGCGAAGCGGGCAAGATTCCAGGCTGCGATCTGGGGTTGACGGCCATAGGCATAGCGCCCGTGGCTGTCGATCGAACTGAAGACCTTGAAGGGATCATAGTGATCGAGGAAGGCGCAGGGGCCAAAGTCGATGGTCTCACCGGCGACGCTCATGTTGTCGGTATTCATGACCCCGTGCACGAAGCCGATGAGGAGCCAGCGCGCAACAAGTTCGCTTTGGCGCCGGATCACCTCCTGAAGCAGGGCGAGATAGGGATTGGCGGCACGTCCAAGCTGCGGGTAGTTGCGATCAATCACGTAGTCGGCAAGGCGAGCGACTGCCGCCTGGTCACCGCGGGCGGCAAAATACTGGAAGGTGCCGACCCGCACATGACTTCTGGCC
>JAGWRJ010000435.1 GCA_028869725.1 Alphaproteobacteria bacterium
CGTCAAAGGCAAGTCTGGTCAGGATGTCCTGCGGCGTGCCTGCTCCGCCGATCGCATCATCAGGATAGTGATAGCGCAGCTCATCGAGCGAAAACGTGATCTGTGAGACGAATATCTGGGTGGCTGTGATGGCTTGCGGATGGCGCCTGAACAGCCGGACCATCTCCTTGTGGTCTTTCAGGTGAAATTCGGCGTTGGCAAGGAGCCGCTTTCCGGCGGTGTCAATGGTACATTTTTCGCGGATGCAGGTCAGTACGTCGAACAGTGCACGTCGTTCGGGACAGTGATAGTGCACGTCATTATGAGCCAGAAGCGTAATGCCAAGATCACGTGCCAGGGCCGCCGCGGCAGCAAGGCCGCGTTCGGACCGCGCGCCATAGGTTATGGCGATGCCCAGCCATACCCGCTCCGGCGCTGCTGCGATAAGACGCGATGCAGCCTGGCAGAATCTCGCATAAGCCCGCATCGACAGGTCGAGGCTACTCTTGGTGGCGTCATCTGTTTCACAGTTCTGTTGGATGGAACCGAGCATGCCGGCATCGGGCAAAAGCACAAATAGCTGACCTTCGCTGAATTCGAGGATGTCCTCGAGGCTAAGATCGCATTGGCCTTTGCGCGCCCGGCGATTGCCGCGCGTCAGAAGGCGGCATAACCGTCCGTACGCGGCACGGTCTTGTGGATAGGCAAGGACCTCAAAGCCATCGCGCGTGACAAGGCGTACACCTGTCAGAAGGCGGATGCCGCAGGTTCTGGCAATGGCATGCGCCCGCACCACGCCAGCAAATGAATTGTGATCGGCAATGCCAATGGCAGAAAGTCCGAGCTCGGCGGCGCGGGCCACCAGTTCTTCTGGGTGTGAGGCACCCCGAAGAAAGGAAAAATTGCTGGTGACGGCCAGTTCAGTATAGGGGCTCACGCAAATACTCCGTGTACGAACCAGCGCGGCGGTCGAGGCGCGTCATAAAAGCCGTCGCGATAGATCCAGAATTTGTGGCCAGCCTGATCTTCGACGAGATAGTAATCGCGGGTCGGGCTTTCTCCGGTGCGCCACCATTCCGGAGCGATGCGTTCGGGACCTTCGGCCCGTTCGGTGCGGTACTGCACGCCGCGCCATTTGAACTGAAGCGGTGGGCCGTCGGGAAGCAGCGCCAGGACTTCAGCTGGCTCGGCGCGGGACAAAAGCAGCAGGGGGCGCAGGCCTGCATCCTCCCATCTGCCGGGCATCTCGGCCGGCTTCAGGGCCATGGCTCGTTCCGGAGCATGGGTGTCGCGCGGATAGGCCCGCAGCACATTGTCAGTACCCAGCCGGCTCGTCAGCCGGTCGATCAACCGGGTAAGTCGCGTCGCATCGGAGGTGTTTTGGGCAAGATCGCCCTGGATGGGCTCGAGAGGCTGGCCGAGCGTGACATCAAGTCGTGCCGCTTCGAAGCCAAAGCCAGGATCGAAATCCTCGGTGAGCGCATCGAGCTTGAGGGCAAAGAGTTTGACGATGTGATTGGGATCGCGGCTCGCCGATGCAAGGCGCAGGGCGATGCGCAGCACATGACCGTCGACGCGAAACAGATTCAGGGTCAGGGCACGAGCCCCGAGACCGGCCCGCTCAAGCAGGGGCATGAGATCCTGGGCCAGAGCAGAGGTCAGACTGAGAACATGCTCCTGGCGGCTGACAGGTTCGGCAAGTACGGCCGAAACCCGCGCCGGTGCATGCGGTAGCACGGGCGAAAAACTTTCGCCTGTGCGCCCCAGTGCCTGATCCAGGCGCAGCAGCAGTTCGTCGCCAAAGCGGGCGGCGAGCGGCGCCCGTGGCAGGTCCATGACATCGCCGATCCGCGTCAATCCCAGATGACGCAGTGTGGCAGCGGTCTGTGCTGAGATGCGCAAGGCGGCAACCGGCAGAGCGCAAAGGGTCTGGGTCTGGGTGGTACTGTCGACGATGATCTGCGCTTTGCCGCCATGACGGCAAAGCGCATGCGCGGCTCCGATGCTGTCGGCCATCGCCAGGCGTGCAGTCAGACCGAGCCGTGCCAGGGCCTCGGCCATGCAGCGCAGCAAGGCGGCTTCACCGCCGAACAGATGTGCACAGCCGGTCATGTCGAAGGTCAGGCCGGTTGCACCAGCGTCGATCTCGGGCCAGGGGGCGACATAGGGCGAAAAGCGTGTGCACCACAGGCTGAGCTCTCTCAGTCTGGCCTGTTCCCGCGCTCGGTTGACGGGTGCGGTGACAAGTGTGGGCACGCGTGCCCGCGCATCACCGA
>JAGWRJ010000436.1 GCA_028869725.1 Alphaproteobacteria bacterium
CGGCCACCGGCGCCATCACTGCCTGCTCGACCGCAGGATCGGCCGCAACCACGCCATAGGCATCGATGCGATGGGGTAACGCGCCATGGCGCAGCTGCGTCTCAACCACTAGCGCACTGACATCCTCTGCGTGGGCGGCAGCACTGCCCACGACGCCCAGCACGACAAGGGAAAAAATCAGCCCAAAGGTCGCATATTTACGCGTCATCATGATTTTTTGTCCGCATCAGCCCCGAGGGGAGGAAGGCCAAGCACTGTGCGCAATGCAATGGTGTCCTGCCACAGGGTTTGCTTGAGATCGGCGAGTTCTCCCTCGCGCGAGGCAAGGCTGGTTTCGAGCAGCACGTAACTTGCCGGGGACAGATTGCCTTCCGCATAGGCTGCCCGTGCACGCGCAGCCATGCGACGCAGTACTGGCACAGCCTGTTCAAGGGTCCCAACCTGTCTGTGCAGCAGCACAAGCGCATGCCAGGTGCGCCAGGCATCGGATGCGGTCAGATCAAGACGGGCCTGATATTCGGCATGAAGCTGCGCCCGGTTCGCCCGTGCGGTGCGGATGCGCGCCTGCGTGCTGCCAAATATGGGGATGTTGACCGTTACCGTAAGACCATTGGTCTGCACATTGGTATTATCCGAGGCGCGCTGAAAGCCGACATTCATCGCAGGAAACTGTTCGAGCAGGGCGGTGATCACCGCCTCGTTCTGGGCGTGATAGCCTGCGCGCAGGGCCAGAAGATCGGGCCTTAGGTCCCTGACCTTAGCCAGGGCTCGGATCACCGCCGCGCGGCTGATCGGCGGAGGATCCGCGAGATGTTTTAGCCTGAGGCGGGCATTGGGCTCGATACCAAGCACGGCCTTGAGCCCGGCACGAGCGACAAGCGCGGCGCGCGCCGCCGCATCGCGCTGGCTCAAAATGTCGAGGCTGGCGGACAGATCCGAGCCAGCGTTGGCGATGGTCGTGTTGTGCTGCCGAAGCGCAGCGGCCGAGTGCGCGGCCTCAGTCCGGGTGATGGCGGCAAGTTTTGCAAGCGCCCGCTCTTTCTGGGTACTGAGAACTGCCTGGGCGTAGAGCGTCGCTGCCGTCTGCGTCGTCTGCACCGCGCGCCAGGCAAGCTCGAGACGCGCCTGATCGGCCTTGGCCCGCGCGCCCTCCGCCCGCGCCGGCTCGGTCAGGAGCCCCTGAAGGTCCTGAGCGAGGCCCAACGAATAGGCGTCGGTGAGGCCAAGCATGTGAACCGTTGGTGGCGCCCCCATCGCCTGAAATTGCGGGTCAGGCAGATGCGCGCTTTCATCTGCCCGCGCCATGGCAAGCTCTGCCTGAGCTCGCGCAACAGTCAGGTCCGGCGAGTGGATCAGCGCAAAGCGTGCCGCCTGCCTCATGTCGAGCGCATCCTTGGGCGCGGGCAAGAGAGTGGGCGCAGTGCTGAGCGGCAGCGCATGATAGGTCGCACAGGCCGAAAGCCCCGCGCAGACGAGCAGCACGGCAGGCGAAAGCCGCAGCCGACCGAACGGACGCACGGCCCGGCGGAGCCATGGAGGTGCCGGCAGCAAACCGTGACCCCAATGTTGCGACCGGCATGCCTGCATCAGGAGCTTTCTGTTCGAGGACGCGTCGGAAATGCTGGTCCTAGAGTGTCGGGACTGCATCCGCAAATTGTATTTTGCAAATGTTCGCCAGCTGCACAGCAGACTGTGCCCTCCACCCGCTGAATTTTTCCCGCCGGCACAGGCTTTGCGGCGCTTCATGCACATCACTGCCGGCACAGCGCACAAATCTTAAACAATATTAAGCACTCTGCAGGCACCTCAACACATGTCTTCAGGGTTCCGCACACTCCGACGGCAGCCTTCCGGCTGTGTGCGCGGCACCTCTGCGGGGTGCCTCCATCATAATTTGGCCAAAGTGATTAATCTTCTCCGGCCCATTATCGCGTGCCCTCAGCAGGCACGAAGCCGACACGGACAATCAGCCCAGGAGCATTGTCCTCGAGCGCAATCTTGGCTCCATGATATCGAGCAATGGCCGCGACCAGAGGGAGCCCAAGTCCGGTTCCCGCCGTGGTACGGCTGCGTTCGAGACGATAGAAGCGGCGAAAGACCCGCTCATACTCGCTCTTGGGTATGCCAGGGCCGTCGTCGCGCACCATCATCACCACCTCGCTGTCGTGGCGCTCGGCCTGCAGCGTAATGTGACTGCCGGCCGGAGTATGGGCGCGGGCATTTTCGATGAGATTGGCGACCAGCTGGGCCAGAAGCGTGCGGTCACCATGGATCCAAAGCCCAGGCGCAATGCGGCCGGTCAGCACATGCGCGCTGTCTTCGGCCACGGGCCTGTAGATATCGACCATCTCCTCGAGCAGATGTGAAAGATCAAGGCGCGGAAGACTGCGGACATCGACCGCCTCTTCGAGCTGGCCGATTTTGAGCAACGCATGGAAGGTTCCAAGCAGGAGATCGGTTTCCTGCAGCGCGTGCTCGATCGCCGCCCGGTACTCGTCCTCGCTGCGGGCCTCGCTGAGTGCCCGCTCGAGACGATGATGGAGATGGGTCAGGGGAGCTCGCATATCATGGGCAATATCGCTTGAAATCTGCTGCACGTTTTCCATCAGACCCGAGATGCGATCGAGCATGGCATTGATGGTTCGCACAAGACGGCCAAGTTCATCGCCTGCACCTCGCTCGGGCACGCGGTCGGAAAACCGTCCAGCCATGATGGCGCGACAGGTATCGGTGATGGCGTCCATGCGCGCCAGGAAGAGATGACTGAGTACAAGTCCGCCGCCTACGGCCAGAACGAGGCTTGCCACCAGCACCCAGAGAGATGCCGCCAGGACGTCTTCTTCCGCATCGCTAACCAGATCGAGATTGCGCCCGTCGAACATGTAGAGGCCAGGCGCCAGCATGACCCCCTCCCCCAGGATGCGCAGGCTTTCGCCCTCCGGCGTTGCGGCGCGGGCCGGCAGTCTGAGGAAAAACCTGCCCAGACGCGGGTTCATCACGGGCAGATTGCCGGCAAGCTTCCTGCCGCCGGTTGTCTGGAGAAGCAGGAAGTCGCTGCTTGCGCCGCGATAAAGATGCTGGGTGATAACCTCCTTGGCCTCGGAGATTCCCTGTGCGCGGTAACCTGACTGGATCGAGGCGATATCCCGGTCAATGGCGGAAAAGAGCTCCGTCTCGAGCGCCCGGTGGGTGATGGCATAGACAAGCCCCATCAGCCCCAGCATCGCAACGATGATCACCGACGTGAAGATCGCGGTCAGGCGGAAGCTTTCACTGCTGACCAGTCTAGTCCAGGCGAAGGACATAGCCTGCACCACGCATGGTCTGGATCAGCGGCTTGTCAAAACCGCGATTGAGCTTGGCGCGAAGCCGGCTCATGTGAGATTCGACGATATTGGTGCCCGGATCGAAATGCAGCTGCCAGGTATTTTCGAGCAGCATGGCGCGCGTGACGACCTGGCCGGCATGGCGCATGAGATATTCGAGCAGACGAAACTCCTGTGGCTGCAGATCGATGGGCTGTCCCTCGCGGCGTACGGTCTGGGTCATAAGGTCCGCTTCGAGCGCGCCGACGCGCAACACCGTCTGAACTTCGGCGCCGCTACGCTCGAGACGCCGGCTCAAGGCGCTGACCCGTGCCAGAAGTTCGGCAAGCGCAAACGGCTTGGTCAGATAATCATCGGCCCCGGCTTCGAGACCATCGACACGGTCATGAATGCCACTCATGGTGGTCAGGAACAGGATAGGCAGTTTCGAGCCGCGGGCACGCAACTCTTTGACCACGCTGAGGCCATCGAGTTCGGGCAGCATCCGATCCACGATGATGAGGTCGTGCAGGCCGCTTGCTGCAAAGGAAAGTCCCTGGATGCCGCCCGTGGCGCGCTCAACCCAATGGCCTTCCTTGCGCAGAGCCGCACTCACATGTGCAGCAGTCTCGTCATCATCTTCGATCAGCAGGATCTTCACGGCAGCCTCCTGATGCATACCCTAACCAGAACCGAGCCCCTTTGTCCTCAGATTGGAAAAATACAATCCCGCCCTGCCTTTCGCGCAGCAGGCTGAACGCCCACCTTCCACCCACGGGCTCGGGAGCACGCCAAAGGAGTATCACATGCAGAAAGTCAGTCATGTTCTTGCCGCAGCCGGTTTTGCTGTCGGCCTCGTTGTGGCCGGATCGGCATACGCCTATCCCGGTCAGCACTATGCCCATGCGGCAAAGATCACCATGGCACAGGCACGGGGCATCGCCCTCAAGGTCGAGCATGGCCGCATCGTCTCGGGCGAACTCGAACGCGAAGCTGGTGGCAGCGGTCTGCGTTACTCGTTCGATATCCGCACGGGCAAAGTGACCCACGAAGTGGGCATCGACGCCAAGACGGGTAAAGTGCTGGAAAACTCGATCGAGGGCCCCAACGCCGACTGACGGAGCGGCCTGAGGACGAGGCAGCAATCCTGGCGGGGGCGATCACGCGCCTACCGCCAGGATCTGTCTTCGGCTTCCCATGATCGCATCAACGAGGTGCGTTCGTACCGATGCACTGCGATGGGCATGGATCTCGTGGCCCACAGCCTCTTGTTCCTTTCCGTCATCTTGAACGCCCGCGGACTGCTACGGCGCCCCTATGCGATGGCCCTCACCGGAGAACGGCGAGAGGTCACCGTGACGGACAGGGGCGCCGCCGGATGCTGATAGCGCAGCGCGATGAGGTCACTTCGCTACAGGATCCATGAACAACACCCGGGTTGAACCTGGTGCGATCAGGTAGCGATGGCGATAGTCCGTGGGACTGGCTTTAGGATTGATGTGGATATTCGCGGTCACGAGGTAGATCCGCCCACTTTGGGGATCAAGGCCCATTGTACGGGCGCCCAGTTCGGTATGGACCGGTGGAAGTGCTTCAAACCTGTCGGGCGATAC
>JAGWRJ010000437.1 GCA_028869725.1 Alphaproteobacteria bacterium
CAGGATGCCGCAACACCCCGATAGATGCCGACCCCGGGCCGCGCCGTCAACCAGCTTCTTCGCCGCTACCACCCGCCTTGGACGCAAATCCGGAAGTCCCTGTCATTTCGAAGGCCCGCGGGCCGTCCTGGCCGGACGCGTCACCGGAAGGCCAGCCCTTTTACCTGTATCAATGCGCTTGAGCGTAAGGCGACAGCCCGGCTGAGAGCCGGTTGGCGCTCTTGGGGGTTCTGAGGGCATGAGAAGACCGGGACCATGCCGCCACGGCCCGTCCCAGGGCCGGTGCCGCTCCCGGGGCTCTCCTCCCGATCCCCGCGCCGCTTGGTTCATTGGGCTGCTGCCCGTCTAAAAATACTGACGCAGCTGCACATAGACCTCCTTGGGCTGCTCTTCGTAGACCGGCAGGGACGCGAGCAGTGGCAAACCGCCGAATTCGGTGTTGGCCGGCCCGACGCCAAACTGACCGCCGATCACCAGATTGAGATCTTCCGTAACCGAGTACGTCGCCTGCACCACCCCAAAGAGACTTCGATCATCGAGATTGGCGATCAGCGTCGGATTTATATGCAGCAGGCCAGTGCACTGCACTTTAGTCCCGACCGCCAGATAGTCACGGCCGGTATCGAACACCTGTCCACGAAGCAGCCGCTCGCGCAAGGATGCAGGCAGGTTGATCAGGGCGTAGCGACGCGCATCCAAACCGAAGCCGTTACGGTAGTATTCGGTAAAGAGCGTGACATTGCGTCCCCATATGGTCGTGGCGTCACTGATATTGGCGAGTAGAGACGTATAGGTCTTGCCGTGGTTGACCAGGGTAGGAAGAACCTCGACATTCCATGTCGCCTGCCCCAGGTCACCATTGACACCTATACCAACCATCAAGTCGCCACGGTCGCGCGCAAGCAACCAACTGGTCTGGTATGCTCCGAATGCCGCTTGGAAGCGCGCAGCATAGGTGCTGGAATTCGACGTTGGAGCCCCTCCAAGTCTGTGTCGTGCGCGCGGCGCTACCACTACCTGAAGATCCGCACCGTCATCAAACAGCCACTGCCCGTAAGCCATGTCGGTCCCGGCTTTATAGTCTGTATCAATGGCATTCGGAGCGAAGGGATTAAAGAGATCCATTGGATGGAATACGAGACCACTGCCCCAGGTCAGGGCCTGACGTCCCAGACGCACCACCAGATGACCAGTCGTATAGCCAAGCCACAGCCGGTCGATATATTGCGTGGCAATCAGACGCGTAGCGTGCGCGAACCTGTTACTCAAGTTCCACCAATTGTCCGGTGGAGCCGCGGGAAAGACACCTGATTTGGCCAGACGTGCCGCCAACGCGGTGCTATCGCCATAGTCAGCACTGACCTCGTAGGCGACACCCGCGCTCCACCGTCCCCAATCCGGTCTCCACATCAGTCTCAGATTGGCTCCAGCATCGTTGCGATCCCGATAGCCCAGGTGTGAATCGAGACTGCGGGCGGTTTCGAACGCCCCGATGTCCTGCAACTCCAGCCGTCCGTGGATCTGCGCGGCGTGCACATTGGCACCACCAAGAAGCAAAAAGCCGACCATGATGCGGTAGATTCTCTTCATGCAGCGCATTCCTCCCCTAAGCGACGGGCCGTACGGTACTCATCCGCAACAACGCGACCATCCGTGATCACAATGTGTCGCCGGGTTCGTGCAATCACCCGCGCATCATGCGTTGCCATCAAAAAGGTCACCCCTGACACCTCATTGAGATGCGACATCAGTCGGATTAGATCCTCTGCGGTCTTGGAATCGAGATTGGCTGTAGGTTCATCCGCCAGAATGATTGCCGGACGGCTGGCAAGGGCCCGCGCCACTGCCACACGTTGCTGCTGCCCACCGGAAAGCCGTGCCGGCCGACGCTCCTCGAGGCCTTCCAGTCCGACGTCTCGTAAGACCTCTTTAGCGCGCCTGGTGCGTTGGTGGCGCTCCATTCCAATGAGCTGGAGGACAAATTCAACATTCTCACGGGCTGACAGCACCGGTATGAGATTGTAGGCTTGGAAGACGAAGCCAATCTTATGCAGTCGCAATGCTGCAAGAGCATCACCATCAAGCCTGCTGATCTCACAACCATCGATGCGGATGCTTCCTGTCGAAGGACGATCAAGCCCCCCGATCATATTGAGGAGCGTCGTTTTCCCGGAACCGGAAGGGCCAGCAAGTGAGGCAAAGTCTCCCCGCTCGATACTCAGGTCGACCCGGTGCAGAGCAGGAACCTCAAACGTTCCTTGTCGATACTGTTTGGTAACTCCCTGACACTCGACGATTGACACGATGTGTTCCTTTCCGGTCTAGGTGCGATTCATGGCTTCGATTGGACTGACACGGGATGCGCGCCGCGCCGGGATCAGTGTGGCCACAGTGCCCAGGCTCCATACGATCAGACCGTAACGAACGAATTGTACGGAATTGACTGCAAGGTGAAGCCGACTGTCACCGCCGAATACTTCAGCACCCTTCGAAAGAAAGCCGAGATACAACCCATTGGGGAATGCATGAACAGTGGCGATGGCGGCCACGACACCAACTGCCACGCCCAGGCAGTTCAGCCAGACCGTTTCCAGCGTCACTTCCCAAAGCACCAGACGTGGACGCATACCCAAAGCTTGTACCAGCCCGAATTCATGGGTGCGCTCCAGAACGGCCATAAGCTGCGTGTTGACAATCCCGAGCGTGACGACCGAGACCGCAATACCCAGCCATATATTAAGAATCAGATCGACATAGGCACTGACCGCAAATGGCAGGGGCGCGAGCTCCTTCCAAGACTTTATGTCGAGCTTTGGGGCAGACTGCTTCAGTCTGATCAGCAGTTTGGACAGCTCCGATGACCGGGTCGCGGCGAAGGAAATTTCGGAAAGGGCGTTGCCCAACCCCGTAAATGCCTGAGCCGTGTGAAGCCCTGTGAAGATGAACTGATCTTCAGCGCGTACAGTGGCCGCAAACAGACCGACAACTGTAAAGGCTCGCTCGACCAGATGTCCGTTCCTGTCTTCGGTCATAATCACCACGCGTTTTCCAACACGGGTTTTCAGGCGCCGAGCAAGATTGCGTCCCAACACGAGCCCCGGATCATCGGGACCGCTCAGATACTTCCCGGAGGCGATTTCGTGTGGAATGACCGAAATGCGCGCCTCCTGAACAGGCAGTACACCGACCAGCGTAACTGGTAATGTCCTGTATTCACTTTGCACGATGGCAGTGACCCGCACCCGTTCGGCATAAGCCTGAATATCTGCGCCTTTCAAAGTGCGTCTGAGCCTACCCTCCGGAATCGGCATATCATGTGCAGCGGTCGGATCGTCGCGGTAACCTCGCGCGTGGATCTGTCCGTCACCCATCATGAGCTTCAAGGTTGTGTCGCGACTGCTCGCTGCGAGCGCATTCAACACAACCGATAGAGTGAGAATCGACCAGACGCCGACACTCACAACCAGGATTGTAATCACCGTGCGACGCGGATTGCGCCACAGATTGCGCCAACCCAGGTGGAGAAGCAGAAGTATCCTTGCGCTCACGATGACCTCATTGCCGCTACTGGTTGCAAGCGATTGATCCGCAGATAGGGCACTATGCCTGCCAATATGATGCCAGTAGCGATCTCCAAAGGACCGACAATGGTGCTGTGCAGGGTAAGTTTCGGATATGCCACCGCCGACATGTGCCACTGAGCGAAAAGGGCTTGAGCTCCGGCGATCGGAATGCCGTATTTCGAGTCCCACAACGTGACACCAACGCCGATAAGAATTCCAAAGCAGATGCCGATCAGCGCCAAGAACAGAAGTTCGAACCACAGCACGCGACCGATCTCGCTCGGCCGCATGCCGATGGCCAGCAACATGCCGAATTCTTTGGTGCGCTCGAGCACCGTCATCAGCAGCGTATTGAGAATTATAAAGACGATGATCACCAACAAGCTGACATAGCACATATGGCTGACAGCAGAATCGATGAGGATCGCATCATGGAGAGCCGGTTCCAGATTGGTCCAGTTGCGTACCACCAGACCAGACTGCCCCGCGATCATCTCAAGAGCCGGCAGATCTGCTTCGACTGCAGGCAAGGAGGAGCCGGTGATCGCAATGACGTTTATTCTGTGTCCCAGTGCAAAATCGGTTTGGAACCGTGACAGCGGCATCTCAATGACTTGATGATCAAGCTGCGACACACCTGTCGAGAAGATGCCCGTCACAGTCAGAAAGTCAGCGGCCACGGAGCCATCCCGCGCCGCACCAAGCAGCATGATCTTTTTGCCCGGTGACAGGTTGAGGTTGCGGGCCAACCCTTCTCCAAGGACAACGCTGTCCGTGTCTCCGGGACGGAGATAGCGTCCCCGCACGATGGCGCCGCTCAGAGCGGATAGATTCGTCTCCTTTCGTGGGTCAACACCGAAGACGGCACTGCCGTAGCTGCGCTGGTTCAAGGAGACGATGGCATAGCTGCTGGCGCGCGGCGCGACTGCCGTAATCCCTGGCAGTTTATTTAACCGTGCCACCAGTTCCTGGGGATCGGTGATCGTTCGGCGCAGATCTGGATCATTGCTATAACCCCGAGGCTGGATTTGTGCGTATCCATCGATCAGATGAAGGGCATTTTGTTCAACCTCGGCATATCCGCCACGTTGCAGTGAGGACACGAACACCGCCGCGGCCGCTGCAAACGAGATGGTCAGCAGATTGAGAAATGTCCGGCGTGGCTGGCGCCACAGATTTCTCCAGGCAAGTTCCGGGAGCATGGCTTAATTTCTCGGATTACGCAGATTGGAGCGGGTAAAGACATAGGCTGGCATGGCAAGATTGAATCGCCCTGATTTGGTCACGAGGCGCGTCCAGTTTCCCGACGCGTCCGCCGGACGCATCACCATAATGACCGGATAGGGTCGACCATCGATCGCGCCGACCTTTTGCGTTGTCATAGTGCGCACCGGCTTCATGTCCTGATCGAAATAGGTTTCGCCCAGCATGACCCCGTCATCGCGCACTTTGACAACGAGCTTCCCCCACACTACCGGCGCCCCCGGCTTCGGGACTGCATCTATCGTGTAAACGGTATGCCCGTTGGCTTTTTCCGTCTTGATGATCCTGTGCGTGTATTGCGAGAGAATGTCATCGGCCTTGGACAGATCGTTGTAGGAAAAATCGGAGCCCATCCAAGACTGCGACAGCATGCTGGCCGGCAGGGTGATTACCTGGTTGAGCTTCGGGTTGAACACCAAAGTATGACTTCCGACCTTGAGGGTCGCATTTCCGGCATCCTTTGCAGGCGCAACAAACCGTACAAGGGCGTCAGCATCTCCCTTGGTCCACGTCTTCATTTCGAGGCTGCGTTGCCAGTCGCGTCGGTGCACCTGCATGACGACTACGGTGGTTGAACTGTTGCCCCTCCAGTTATTGAACGCCGCTCGAAGCAATGCGTCGGGCGTGACCACTGAAGCGGCTGCGGATGACGACCAGCCCAATCCAAGTATCAATACGATAAGAGCGCGGTTCATGCGCATCTCCGACGTAAGTTTGCGGCCACCTTCCGACGACCTGCCTCAACTGTCCGCATTCGGCAGGAGGCCATCAGGCTCGTCTTCATATCGGAAGTATTGACAAAAGTGTCAATTACGTATTTCTACTCATGGTCAGATTGACGCGGTGGGGTCGGCACGGGCCATTCGAAGGCCATTGCACGCCTTCGTATGTAGCCACAGTCGGGTATGAGAGACTGACCGCGAGGCTAGCGTGCGCCATATGCCCGCCACTCACCCCGTGCCCACGCAAACCGCCTGCGTCAGTGAAGCGCCAGATATGGACCCGCACGGCCACGCATCGCCTGGGCAGCAACAAGGATGCCTCAGTGCTGGCCGCAGCTGCGCAAAGAGATTTTCGTCTTGTCCGGATCCAACCCGCGTGAGGTTGGCGCCGTCGCGTCTATTCCCGCGCCTTCAGCGCCGGCCCCGACGCCCGCTCGCCAGGAGCAAGTCCCAACAGCTTGGCAGCACCGGCATTGATTTCAAGGACGTAACGGACGGGCTCGTCAGAGGTGATAGGGTCGAGATCAAATGGCACCGCGTGCGCATGAATACTCGAGATAACTCCGTCAGACTTGATGAACACCATGTCGAGAGGAAGAATCGTATTCTTCATCCAGAAACTCTGGATCCCGCTGTCGCGAAAAACGAACAGCATCCCTGCCCGCGGTGCCAGATGGCGACGATACATCAGCCCCATTTCCTGCTCGTAAGGGCTCGTTGCAAGCTCAACAGTTAACGTCACAGGCCCATGGGGCGTGGCGAACGTCAACGGTGCCTTGGGCAGGATGGGTTGGGCATCCTGGGCTTTGAGCGGGGCCGTAACGAAAAGTAGGACGGCCACCATCGCCGGGATGAATGCTAGACGCATGGCTGATTCTCATCGTGGGTTCTCTGCTCACTGTAGCGCAGACCGAAGTTTCACGGTGTGTCTTAATGTGCCACAGGCTCGGACGGCTCAGCCAGAACCCGGACCTCTGCTGCAAGCTGTCCTTTGGGACCGCCATCGGCCCGGGCCAGGACTTTCTGACCTTCACGCAACTCGCGAATGCCGCAGCGACGCAATGTTTCCATGTGCACGAAAACGTCCTCACACCCAGGTCCTGGGCTCAAAAAGCCATAGCCCTTGACCCGGTTGAACCATTTGACGACCGCGACAAAGCCGTCGGGAAGACTGGGCGTGCAGGACGGCACCGCGGGTCTGGGCGCTGCGGTCGAATTGTCGAGTTCGAGGATGCGTCGGGCGTGAAGGCCCTTCGGGCCCTTGACCGCCTCGCACACGACCAGGGCGCCTTCTTGCGCCACCTTGAATCCCGATTGACGAATGCAGGACTGGTGAATGAGCACGTCACCGTCACCACCCTGCTCAGGGGTCATGAAACCATACCCCTTGGCAGCATCGAACCACTTGACGAGGCCTCGGATCTGGACGCCGGATTCGCAATCCATTCCATTGGCGCCAGCCACGCGCCCCTGTACTGTTCCCATTCCCCCACGCCTTGTTATTATGTCGACAAGTACGCGTTCATAAAGTTACCACAGTCATCACCCAGCTGCAAAGACGGCCTCGGCTAAAGATTGCCGACACCGACCAAGCCGCGATAGGAACAGGGTGGTTGCGTCACCGTCGCGGAGTATTCATGGATTTTTCCGGTCGCTACGAGATCCCTGCCCCGCCGCAGGCGGTCTGGGACGCCATTAACGATCCCGAGACCCTGAAGGTCTGCATTCCGGGCTGTGAGGCCGTGAGCAAAACCGACCCCACCCATTTTGACGCCGCGGCGCGGCTCAAGATCGGGCCGGTCTCGGCCACCTTCCGCGGCAAGCTGGGCCTCGATGAGCTTGATCCACCCCATCGCTGCGTGATGCGAGGCGAAGGTCAGGGCGGCGTTGCGGGCTTTGCCAAGGGTGAGGCTGAAGTGCGTCTTGAAGCAGTGCCTGAAGGCACGGTGCTGACCTACACCGCCAAGGCCAATATCGGCGGCAAGCTTGCCCAAGTGGGACAGCGTCTGATTGCAAGCGCCGCCAAACAGATTGCCGACGATTTCTTCGGGCGTCTGGCCCATGAGCTTGGCGCGCCCGAGACGTCCGCGCCGGCGTCTGCCATCACCCAGGCGGCACTGCAGGCGGAGGCTATCGCCGAAGCGGAGATGCGCGCCGCCGGCGTCTCCGTCGAAACCGATGCTCTGCTCAGCGCCATACCTCCCGCAGGCGCGGACATTGGGGCGCCTGCGCGCTCCACATCGTCCCAAGGCAAAGGTACCGCTGGAGGCAGCGCAGGCGTTGCGCCGGAAATCTGGGTTGTAGGCCTCGTGGCTGTGATCATCATCCTGCTCATCCTGTTCGGACTTGTGCTGTGACTATGAGCCGCCTGCCCTCTGGCCTGCGTATTTCGTATCTTTATCAGGAGTAATCACATGGCCGCCGTGACACTGACGGTAAATGGCAAAACCGTTTCAAGCGATGTCGAAGAGCGCACGCTCTTGGTGCATTTTCTGCGAGAGGACCTGAGACTCACCGGGACCCATATTGGCTGCGACACCAGCCAGTGCGGCGCCTGCGTCGTCCATGTAGATGGCAAGGCGGTCAAATCCTGCACCATGTTTGCGGTGCAGGCAGATGGCCGCAGCGTCACCACGATCGAAGGGCTCGCCGCGGATGGCACCCTCCATCCCGTGCAGGCTGCGTTTCGTGAGCATCACGGCCTGCAATGCGGGTTCTGTACACCCGGCATGATCATGACTGCGGCTGACATGATTGCCCGTGGCGCCGCAGGCGATCGCGCCAGCATCCGCCACGAACTGGAAGGCAACATCTGCCGCTGCACCGGCTATCACAACATTGTCTCGGCGATTGAAGCTGCGGCGAAGGAAATGGGCGCATGATTACCTATCCGTTCTCCTACAAGCGCGCGACCAATCTTGCTGAAGCTGAGGCGCTGCTCGCCGCCAACCCTGAAGCCAAGCTCCTGGCCGGCGGCCAGACACTGATCCCCACCATGAAGCAGCGTCTGGCCAATCCGTCGCTACTGGTCGATATCTCCGGGCTGCGCGAGCTCTCCGACATTCGCAGCGAGGGCGACCGTCTCGTTCTGGGCGCGGCGATCACCCATGCCGAAGTTGCGCGATCCGCTGACGTGCGCGCTGCAATTCCCGCGCTGGCAGAACTTGCTTCGCACATCGGCGATCCCGCGGTTCGTCACCTGGGGACCCTAGGTGGCTCCGTGGCCAACAATGACCCGGCCGCCGACTATCCGGCAGCAGTTTTGGGACTGAACGCCACTCTCATCACCGCACGACGCGAAATTCCTGCCGACGCATTCTTCACTGGCATGTTCGAAACCGCGCTCGAACCCGACGAAATCCTGCGCGCAATTGCGTTTCCGCGTCCGCAGCGTGCCGCCTATGCCAAATTTGCCAATCCGGCTTCGCGCTATGCCATGGTTGGTGTGTTCGTGGCGCAGACTGCGCAAGGGGTGCGGGTCGCAGTCACCGGTGCTGCACCCTGCGTCATGCGTATTACCGCGATGGAAAGAGCCCTCGACACCCGCTTCAGCCCTGAGGCCATCTCCGGCATCACGATCGCAGCCGATGGCCTCAACGAGGATCTTCACGGCTCGGCAGAATACCGTGCCCATCTTGTGACGGTGATGGCGAGCCGTGCGGTTAAAGCGGCACTTGCATGAGCGACGCTGCCGACATTCTCGGCATCGCCGCAAAGTGGTTCCAGGACGGCCATAAGGTTGCGCTCGGCACGGTGATCCGTACCTGGGGGTCAGCACCGCGCCAGGCCGGAAGTCTGATCGCCATCCGTGACGATGGCGCCTTTGAGGGCTCGGTATCGGGAGGTTGCATCGAAGGCACAGTAATCGAACGTGCTGCCCAGACCATCGCCACTGGCCAGTCCCAGCAACTGGAGTTCGGGGTTGCCGACGAGCTCGCCTGGTCGGTTGGTCTCGCCTGCGGGGGGAAGATCGAAATCCTTCTGGAAGCCCTGGGAGCACAATTTAGCGCAGCCACTCTGGCCGCGGTGCAGAGCGCCCAAAAAAGCGGCCAGGCGCTTGTGCGCGCCGTTGCCCTCCGCGCTTCGCAGGAAAGACTTCTGACGCCCGGCAGTGGTTCGGATGTCCTCAGTGAGGCAGCCACGCGCGCAGCGCGACTCGACCGCGCCGAAGTAGTGCAGATCGACGGGGTAAACTGGTTTTTGAGCGTGTTCAATCCGCAGCTGGATCTGGTGATCGTAGGTGCCGCGCACATTGCCCAGCCTCTGGCGCAGATGGCGCAACTGTGCAGCTATAGTGTTCGGATCATTGATCCTCGCACCGCCTTTGCCACATCCGAACGCTTTCCAGGTGTCGCGATCAGCCACGACTGGCCCGATGAGGAACTCGCCAGGGCACCGCTCGGGCCTCGCAGCGCTCTCGTCGCACTGACCCATGATCCCAAAATCGACGACCCGGCGTTGCGCGTGGCCCTAACCTCGCCCTGCTTCTATGTTGGGGCCCTGGGTTCGAAAAAGACACACGCCGCCCGCCTTGCCCGTCTTGCGGCAGGCGGAATGCCTTTGGATGCCTGCACACGCATCAAAGGTCCCATCGGTCTTGCCATCGGGGCGGCAAACCCGGCCGAGATCGCGGTTGCGATCCTAGCCCAGATCACCCAGGAGCTTCGGCTCTCATCCTCCGAGAACGCCTCTGAGCCTGCGCAACCCGCAGCAAGCGTTCGCAATCCTGGTCTGAAGAGTTAGGCAGCGATATCTTGCGACAAAGCTGGCGTCAGGGCGAAGTGCACGTCCTTGCGCCCGCGCCCATCTTGGGCTGGAGTGATGCTATGGTCACCGAAGCCGCACCGCATATCCTCATTGTGGAAGATGCGCGCGATATCCGCGAGCCTCTGGCACGCTATCTGCGCCAGCACGGCTATCGTGCCACCACCGCAGCCGATGCCGCAGCTGCGCGCAAGCTAATGCGCGTGTCCGCCATCGATCTTGTGGTACTTGACGTGATGATGCCCGGAGAAGATGGGCTCAGCCTCTGTCGTTCAATCCGTGAGACAAGCCAGATACCGGTCATCCTGCTGACCGCTCGCGGCGAAGAGGTGGATCGTATCATCGGCCTCGAAATGGGTGCGGATGATTATATTCCCAAACCATTTTCACCACGCGAACTGGTGGCGCGCATCGCGGCCGTGCTGCGTCGAACGCAGGCGCTGCCGCCCCATCAGACGCCCCCAC
>JAGWRJ010000438.1 GCA_028869725.1 Alphaproteobacteria bacterium
AAACCTTCGGGTGCCCCATTCAAGGCGTGTGCGAAGCAGGCGCCTTGGGTGGGAAATCAACAAACCCACACCCGCCAACACCTTCGGGTGCCCCATCTTCACCGATGCGCGACAGCGCAGCGGTTAAGGTGGGAATCAATCCAGACACCAGCCACAAACCCTCGGGGGCCCCATTCATGACGGGCGCGCAGCGAACGTCATGAGTGGGAAACCACAACCCCACAACCCATCACCGAAGCCGCAACACAAGTCTCCCCTCCAACCCGCCGACAATCGCACCCACCGTCAGCGTCGCCAGCGCCACATAGCCCGCCTCCATCACCAGCAGCGCATGCGGCATGCCTGCAAGGCTGAACCAGCTGGCCGCCGCCAGCGCCCCGCCCAGCAGCAGCGCCATTCCCACGCCCGGCAGCACACCTCGGCGATGCCACACCGCCAGCAGCCACGCCACTCCATACGCAAACAGCAGCCACACCGCCGCCGTCAGCAAGTGCGGCGCGAGCCACCATTCAAGCCGCTGCACCTGCGCGTGCGTCAGACCCACCGCGTTCATCCACTCCGCGCGAAACAGGTATTGCGAGTGCCACACCGCGCCCACATACCACGCCGCAAACGCCGCCAGAAAAATCGGCAAGTGGTAGATCTCTTTCTTGCCCGCCGTCACTTCGCCCTGCTTGTAGGGTTCCGCGCGCACCGCCTCGCCCCTGCACTCACGGTCACACTGCGCATGTTCTGGCCAGCGCGTGCAATCGCACAACCGCAACTCCGGGGACCCATCTATCCCCGTCTCCGCGGCATGTCGCACATCCAGATGCACCACCGCCGGTTTCTGGTCCGCCGGGCATTCCACCAGCCGCCCGCCGGAGTAGCGCGCCATAATCGTCTGTCTTCGAAGCACCAACGGCAGCAACAACAGAAACGCCGCGCCAAAGCCAAGCACGAGCCCGATCAGGATGAGCATGGCCCACCTCCTCAGCCCCGCAGTCTGCGCTTCGCTCAGCCCTCACTCAGTGATCTCCATCACATTCGCGATCCTCCGCCCCCTTGAACGCGACACGCATCGTTTCCTTCCCCCGCAGATTCGCGATCAGCACCCTACCCAGAATTCAGCTTCAACCAGCCCGCATCAGCCGCCTGTTGCATGGCCACGCAGCGCCTGTATAGTAGAGGCGAATTGATCCTTTCCTCCGTCCCCGAGGGTTACCGCATGGCACCAATTCTGCGCCGTGTCCTATCGTGTCTGCTTCTCCTTGCGGTCGCCAGGCTGCATGCGCAAGCGCCCACTCAGCCTGCTGTAACCACCATCACCCTTGGCCAAGCGGCTGTGCCGCTCAATGGACCCTGGAAGTTCCACATCGGCGATTCGCCCATCGATCCCAAGACGGACAAGCCGCTGTGGGCCGAGCCGGATTTCGACGACTCGCAATGGGAGACCGTCGACCTGACGGCAAAGCCAGGAGCAACCGACCTGTTGGGAAATTCATATTTGCCCGGCTGGATGGCGCGTGGGCATGCAGACTATTGGGGCTACGCCTGGTATCGCATCCGGATCCGGGTGAACGTGCCAGCCGGGCAATCGACGGCATTGGCCGGACCGGACAACTTCGATGACGCCTTTCAGTTCTTCGCCAATGGATCGCTCCTCGGCGGCTTTGGCAACTTCAATTCTCGGCAGCCTATTGCCTACAACGGGCAACCGACCATGTTTATCCTGCCAAACACCGGGGCTGCATCCGGATCCACTCAGATTCTAGCCTTCCGCTTCTGGTTGGCCTCGAACGCCTTTCTACTGGACGGTCCCGATCCAGGGGGCATGCACGGCGCACCCGCGATCGGCGAGCTCGGCGCAGTGCAACTTGCCTACCAGGCCAAATGGCTGGACCTGATCAGACTCATCTCTGCTAATGCCTTTGTAGCCATCGTCTTTGGGTTGCTCGCGCTGATGGCCTTCGGCCTGCTCGTCTTCGACCGATCCGACTCTGTCTACGCGTGGATGGGCCTTCTCTTCCTGCTCACGGTTGCAGATGCAGGTATCGTTGTACTCACCTTGTCGGGCCAGCTTCTGAGCATCCCTGGAGGCAATCTACTCAACAGCATCATTGATCCCTTGTCGGATGCCACATGGGTCATCGTCTGGTGGATCTGGTTCGGGCGGGGCATCTCCCCCAGGCTGCCGCAATGGGTTGCGGCGCTCACCGTGCTGGAGATAGCCCGCGACATCCTTCGAAAAGAAGTCTTCGTTGGCCTCATTCCAGAATCGGCGGCTGCACACCTTCGAAGCCCTTTCTACTCGATCCCCGTTGTGTTTTTTGGTTTGCTGATTTGGATTGTCATGAATGGCATTCGCCGGCAGGGCATCGAAGGTTGGCTTGTCCTCCCCGTCGTTCTCCTTCGTGGCATTGGCATTTTCCTCATCACTCAGCCTGGCCTTGCGGCTCACGCAAAATGGTTTCCATTTGGCATCAACGTCAGCCTGGTTACGATCTCCAATCCTCTCATCGCGATCGTAATCGCCCTTCTGCTTCTGCGCCGCCTCCTGCGGTCGCTCAAGCGCCAACGCCAAATGGCGATCGATGTGAAAGAGGCGCAGGAGGTGCAGGAGGTGATTCTGCCCGAGCGCCGGGTCGTATTGCCGGGCTTCGAGATTGAGAGCGAGTACCGCCCGGCGCGCGAGGTCGGCGGCGACTTCTTCCAGATCCTTCCGAATGAGAAGGACGGCAGCCTGCTCATCGTCGCCGGTGACGTCACAGGTAAAGGTCTCAAGGCCGGCATGCTGGTCGCCCTGCTTGTCGGGGCGATTCGCTCCACAGCCCGCTTCACGCAAGACCCGGTCGAGATTCTCTCCGAATTGAACCGTCGCCTGCTCGGCCGCGGCGATGCGCGTGCCACCTGTCTCGCCCTGCGCATCGAGCGCAGCGGCTCCGCCACACTCGCCAACGCAGGCCATCTGCCGCCCTATCTCAATGGAAAGCCCATGGAGATCGATGGCTCATTGCCGTTAGGCATGATCGAGCAGTTCGAAAGCTCCGTCCATCGTTTCCAACTGGCAGAGAAGGACCGCCTCCTGCTGCTCTCCGACGGCGTGGCGGAAGCCACCGACGAGCAGGGCAAGCTCTTCGGTTTCGAGCGCGTCCTTGAACTCGTCCGCACCCAGCCTTCCGCCACGCAGATCGCCGAAGCGGCCCAGGCCTTCGGCCAGGAAGACGATATCAGCGTGATTGCCGTGACCCGAATCGCTGCGCCCGAACCGGCACTTGC
>JAGWRJ010000439.1 GCA_028869725.1 Alphaproteobacteria bacterium
GACCGAAACGCCCGCTTCGGCCTGCCGCAGGAACCCAATGATCTGCTCTTCGCTGAATCGACTCGTCTTCATGTCCATCATTCTCCATCGTGATGGACTCCACGAACTTCACCGTGGTACGGCTGGCGGGGAGCAGGTCACAAGCAACAGATTGACCGTATCGGGCCGACACCGGCCATGCGCCGGACTTGATCCCGTGGGTGTCCGCAAATCGGCCAGAGCCTCCTATCAGTCAGACCATTGCACCGATACGTCTGCTCAGGTCACACATAGGTGACATTCGTGTTGTGCACGCTTCGAATTTCCACCATCGTTTCTAGCGTAGAGGTGCTGTCGATCCACGCTGGCCTATTGGGCAGTTCGTGTTTCACCTGCAAGTATTTACGTAAAGTGAACGTCCAGCGCTCTGACCGATAAAGCGCACCTTGGTCAAAGCGGATCGTCGGCCAGTAGAGTCGAGAGTCAGCTTGCTGCTACTTACTGGGCCTGTAATGCCGTACGCAACGCGAGTGCACCTAGAACGATGAACATGACGGCCGCGACGGCATGGATCCAACGGCTCGGCAGCCGATCCGCAAATCGGTGTCCGAACAGCACTGCCGGCACGTTCGCCAGCAGCATGCCCAGCGTCGTACCAGCCACCACTGGAATCCATTCGCTGAAGCGCGCAGCCAGCGCGACGGTCGCCACCTGGGTCTTGTCGCCCATCTCGGCGAGGAAAAATGACAGCGCGGCCGTCAGGAAGATGCCGCGCGCGCTGCGTTTGGACAGGTTCTCCTCATCCAGTTTGTCAGGGACCAGTATCCACAGCCCCATGACGACGAAGGACAGGACGACGGCCCAGTTCAGAACCGACGGTTTCAAGGTGTGGGCGAGCATGTCACCCACACCGGCGGCGATCCCATGGTTCGCCAGGGTCGCGATCAAAATACCCAGGATGATGGGAATGGGCGCGCGATAGCGGGCCGCCAGCAGCAGGGACAAGAGTTGTGTCTTGTCACCGATCTCAGCTAGGGCGACCAGAACGGTTGATGTGAGGAAAGGGTGCATGCGTTAAACATTATCGGATAGGGGGGTAGGCTATCATAGGGATATGAGCCATACCATCCGCCAGAAAGCCAAGCTGCTGAACCGGGTGCGTCGTATCCGGGGGCAGGTCGACGCCATCGAGCGCGCACTTGAGTCGGAAGCCGGGTGCGAGCAAGTGCTGCATGTCGTCGCCGGTTGCCGCGGCGCTCTCAATGGACTGCTCGGCGAGGTTGTCCAGGAACATATCCAGAGCCATCTTGTCGAGCCGCTGAAGGGCAAGAATCCGATGGCTGCCGACGCGGCCGAGGAGCTTGCTGACGTGTTCAGGAGCTATTTCAAATGAACGCCATTCCACAACTTGCCGTACCAGACCACGAGCATGTTTTCCTGGGCGAGGGCCACGACCGAAACGCACACAAAACCTGGTGGGTGATCGCCCTGTGCAGCGTCGTGATGGTGGTTGAGATCGTCGGTGGCTTGCACTTCGGCTCCCTCGCCCTGATCGCCGACGGCCTGCACATGAGCACCCACGCAGCAGCGATGCTCATTGCGGCCGTGGCCTACACCTATGCGCGACGGCATGCGCGCGACACGCGTTTCAGCTTTGGCACGGGCAAGGTCGGCGACCTCGCGGGTTTTTCCAGCGCGATTATCCTGGCGATGATCGCGCTGCTAATTGGCTATGAGGCCGTCGACCGCCTGCTCCATCCTGTGCGCATTGGTTTCAACGAGGCTATCGCGATCGCCTTCCTCGGACTGATAGTAAACATTGTCAGCGCCTGGATGCTCAGTGGCGGCGACCATGGTCACCACCACGGCAATGGCCATGCGCACGACCACTCCGGTCATGCACATGACGACGAGCCGAAGGTTATTGACACCCCGGCCGGACGCCTGCAGTTGAGCATCTTCGAGGATGGGGTTCCTCCGCGCTTCCGAGTGCGCTCTCTCCAAGAGCCAGGGAGTGCGCAGCCCCTTTGGGCGGCTGATGTCATGCTAACCACGGTGCGCACCGGCGGGGAAGAGCAGTGCTTTGCCTTGCGTGACGTAGGTGACTGCTGGGAGTCAGTCGAGGAGATTCCCGAGCCACACGATTTCAGCCTGCACGTGAAGCTCGGGGCGCGCTTCGAGTCGTTCGGCGCCACGCTGCATTACGAAGAACCCATACCCCATACACATGGCGGGCACCACCGAGACCACAACATGCGTGCAGCGTTTGTGCACGTTGCGGCGGATGCGGCAGTCTCCGTCCTTGCGATCCTGGGCTTGGCCGCAGGCAAATTCTTCGGCTTGAATTTCATGGATCCGGTCATGGGCATCGTCGGGGCATTGGTGATCGCCAATTGGTCATTCGGCCTAGTCCGCGACACGGGTGCGATTCTGCTCGACATGAATCCAGACCGTCGGCTTAGCCATGACATCGCGACGCTGGTGAAGGCGCAGGGTGACAGCATCCGCGATCTGCACCTCTGGCGCCTGGGCCCGGGCCACTTGGGCGCGATCCTCGCCGTGCAAAATCATGACGGCGAAAGGGATTGTGTTCATTACCAGCGCCTGCTCGCCCGCTTTTCCGATCTTTCCCACGTGACCGTTCAAGTCACGCGCTAGATGTTCCGGGTGTTCATGGGAAGAGGCCCTTTCCCTTGCGCGCCTAGATGGGAATTAGCGCCGACGCCGATTTGAGCCATGCGCCGGGTTTGCCGTGAGCCGATTGGAAAGCGCCGAAATTCAAGCCTGCCGCTGCACGCAGTTCGTTTGCCATGGTCAGATGGCGGCTCACCAGAATCATCGAACGGCATTAGATGGCCGACAGCGGCCTTTCTTTCGCTCGGCCCGACCGAGCGCTAAGGCCGATCAGCAGTCCCCCAAAGAGTCTGTTCGACCCCGAACACCAGCGCGCCGCCTCGTCCGATCGACACGCCGCCGCCGGTGGCGGCTTTCGATTGAAATCGACGACGGGTTGATGCGGGATATACGGCGGGTCTGATCAGACGCCACACCCTCTGTCCCCACCCTGCAGAGTCAGGGCATGGACACGACCCAACGCACCCAGTTTCTCAACTTCGCCCGTCTACACGATGTGCACATCGAGCCGCAGCGTCTGCAGGTCGATGGCCGTATTCACCGCGCCGACGTGGGCGACCGCCCGAATGGCAGGAACGACGCAGCCTATCTGCTGCGCGAGGACGGCACCGGCTGGGTGACCAACTTCAAGGGCGAGGGCAAACCCATCGCCTTTCGCCCGGAGCTGGTGCGGGAACGCACGCCTGTAGAACAACAAAAGGTTGAAGCCGAACGCGTCGCCTGGCTGCGGCAACAAGCTGAGCGACAAAAGGCCGCAATTTCCGACAGCCTGGCGCGCTGGGAGGCCAGCCATGAGCCGCAGAACTTTCCCTATCTTCAAAACCCCGCACTGCCCACAGCTGGGCTGCGGCAGCACAGTGCGCAATTGCTCGTGCCCATGCTCAAGCTCACCGAGGGCGAGCCCGGCTGGGTTGGCACACAGCGCATCGCCTGGGCCGAACCGGGCCAGTCTGCCGACAAACGCTTCGTCGCGGGTACGCCGACACAGGGCGCCTTCGCCGTCATCCCCATCGACGGTCAGGACGCCGAAGCGCCACTGCGCGCCTTCGAGACCGCCAAAACCGCCCCGCATGTCGTGATGTGCGAAGGCATCGGCACCGCGCTGGCCCTCCATCAGGCCACAGGCCTGCCCGTCATTGCCGCGCTCTCGGCGCAGAACCTTCCTGACGTGGCTCGCGCCCTGCATGACGAAATGCAGGGCCGCATGACTCTCTACGCCGACAACGACGGCGAGCGTGCCGCCCACAAAGGACAGATCAATGCCCTCAAAGCCGCCCGCATCCTCGGCAGCGCCCGCACCGCTATCGCCCTTCCCGAAAAAACCTCCGGCGTCACGCCCCCCGGCTACGACGCCCGCGACCAACTCCGCGACAGCGGCCCGGACGCGATCCGCGCCACCCTGGATCGCGCGGTCCCGCCGTGGATTTTCCAGCGCAGCCATCCCGGCATCGCGCCACCCACCGGGCAGTGGCGTCAGCCCTTGTCCCCCACTCCCCATCTCAAGCAGGAGAAACCGATGGAACCACAAGCCGAAATCGAACCGCAGCAGAAACCCGCCCCCGATGAACCCGCCCCCGTCCAGCAAGCTGTGAACCTGAAGCGAGCGGAGTTCGCCGACCTCAACGCGGCCCTGGAGCAAGTCGAATCCGAACAGGAGCTGAAGCCACAACCAGAGCAAAAGGTGGCGGAAGTCAGCGACGCACAGAAAGAAGCCGCCTTGTTGAATGCCTGGCGCGAAGCGGCCCAGCCCGCCCGCGAAATTCGCGCCAAGGCCTGGCATGACCTGAACGCGCAGCATCAAGCCGCGCGGGAATCCCTGTTTTCCGGTCTGGCTCAGCAACGCGCCGAAACCGTCAAGAATGGGGGCGATCCCGATGTGCAGACGTTCGAGGCCGCCAAGCAAATCGAGCATCTGCAGAAACAGCAGGCCGCCGAGCGCAAGACCCTGGCCAGCAGCCTGCCTCTCGTTCCGACCCTGCGCGAGTTTCTGGAACCTCGCGCCGAACACGACCCCGTGGCCGCCCGCCTGCTCGAACAAGAAAAACGCCGCGATCCCGCGCAGCAAATCATCCGGGGTCGGCGCACCGCGGCGATGGAACCCGAAGTGCTCGATGGCCTGACCCACGATATCGAGGACGGACCGCCGAAGTGCGTTCACTATGCGCGCGATGGCGAGCGGGTGATGACAGACCGCGGCGAGCGGGTCGATCTCTACCACGTCGATGACCGCGAGATCGAGGCCGCCCTGCGCCTAGCCGAGCAGAAGTACGACATGGACAAAGGGCTGCAACTCAACGGCAGCCGCGAATTCCAGGAGCGCACCGCCGAGATTGCCGGTCGCATGGGTCTGAAAGTGCAGAACCCCGAACTGCAACAGACCTGGCAGCTCGGCCGCCTGCAAACCCTGCAGAGCGAAGAACTCGGTGCAGACACAAGACTCACCGCGCCAGCAGTCGGCAAGGGCAGCGTTGAAGCGGTCCGCGCAGTTCATGGCGGCGACAGGCGCGCCTACACCGTCGATGCACAAGCCATGCAGGCCGAAGCCTTGCTCGGCAAGCTCGACATCCACGGCTTCGACGCCCTCGACCGCGCCTCGCGCGATCAGCCCCTCACGCCAGAGCAGCGCACCCAACTGCAGGGCCATGACGAACAGACCCGCCTGATCGACGACCAGGATCGCCTCACTCCGCTGGGCGAGCGCGTGACCGAGCGCATGTGGGCCAAGATCGAGACCGAGCGTGAGCAGCTTCAGCAACAACTACGCACCCGCAACATCGACGAAGAGCTGAAAAAACGCGAAGAGCAGGAACAAAAGCAAGAGCGCACCGAAGAAAAGGCGCAGGAAAAGATCGTCGAACGCGAGATCGCCACCCATGAGCGCGCCGAAGAACGCGAGGTCGAAGCGCCGCAGCGCGCGCCTGTCCGTTCCCGACCGCGGCAACCCAGCCGCGACATGAGCCTGGACGGCTGAGCCTCCTGTCCCCACTCCACAGAGTCTTTCCGTGGCGCGTCGTGCGCCACGGCCTATCTCACAGGAGCCCGTCATGCAAAACCCCGAAACCCCAGCCGTCGTCCCTGCGGACGGCGCCCCCTAGTTTGAGTCCATCTTCGTCTCCGACCGCGCCACGGCCGAAGCGCTCGGCGCGGACTTCGAAGGCGACACGCAAACGGAGGCTGATCATGGCTGAGGACATCAAACCCGATCACCCCGTCAAACCCCCACGCGACCTGCGCCAGGAACTGACCGACAAGTTGGTCAAGACTCTGGAGCAAGGACAGATTCCCTGGAATAAGCCCTGGGCAACGCTGCGAGCCGGTCTGCCGCGCAATATGGAAACCGGCCGAGAGTATCGCGGCGGCAACCGCCTCATGCTGATGCTGGAGCAAGCCGATCGAGGTTACACCGATCCGCGCTATGGCACCGTCAAGCAGATCAACGCCCTGGGCGGGCGCATCAAAAAGGGCGAACACGGTCTGCCCGTCGAGCTGTGGAAAGAACAACCCTTCTATGCCCGCAAGGACATCAGCGTCACGCTCAACGGCATGCGGGTGAAGGTGTTCAGCGAGAAGAACGGCCGGGCGGAGGTCGGCATGCCGACTGACAAGGACGCCACCCTGCACGTCAAGACCACCGATCTGCGCGTGCAGCGCCGCACCGAACAAGGCCCGCAACATCTGAGCTGGGACAAGGCGCGCGAACTCGACACCTGGACTTCTCGCGTCCACACCGTGTTCAACATCGCGCAATGCGAGGGGCTGAAACTGGAGCCCCTGGCACCCGCGCCGACCTTCGACCCGGTGACGCGAGGCGAGTCGATCAAGGAGGCCATGGCGCGCGATGCACTCAGCTACGGCGAGCATCCCGAGCACGCCTTCTATTCGCCCAAGCGTGACCAGGTGGTTCTCCCTCCACGCGGCGCCTTCAATTCCGAGCTGGGCAAGGAGGAGGGCGCAGCGCGCTACTACGGCACGCTGCTGCACGAGATCGGCCATGCCACGGGCGCAGCACACCGTCTGAATCGTGAAGGCATCACCGGTGGTTACCGCTTCGGCTCGGAGGGCTACGCCAAGGAAGAGCTGCGCGCCGAGATGTTCAGCCTGTTCGCGGCCGTCCAGACCGGCATTCCGCATGACGCCGAACGTCACGCCGCTTACGTTCAGGATTGGGCTAAGGTGCTCAAGAACGACAAGAACGAAATTTTCCGGGCCGCAGCGGAAGCGGGCAAGGCGGTGGACTATGTGCTCGCCAAAGAGCAGGCCTTGCAAATCACACAGGAGCGGCAGGCTTCTGCAAGGGCAGCGGAGATGGCTGCAGAGCCAGCGCAGCAGCCAGAATCAGCGCAAGGCAAGCTCAAGACCGTCGAGATCGACGCCCCCGCGCATTGGGGCAGCGCTCTGGTCAACCGCGATGAAAGCGGACTGGGCGAGAGCGAAGCCGCCTGCGTCAAGGACTGGGTCGGAAAGCAAGGCGTCGGCTGGCCGGTCTCCATGTCCGATCCTTTCATGGGTCGGCATGAAGGCTTGCTCACCGAGATGGCAACCTATTCCTTCCTGGTGCCAGAAAAAGACATCGGCCCGAGTGTGGACGGCGGGCTGAATCCAGATGCAGGCAAATCCACGGGTAAACCGCCAACCCTGCATGAAGCCCTGGAAGCCAGCGGGTGGGAGCGCAAAAAGGGCGGCTCCTGCGAAAAGACCTTCCTGCTGGACAAGGACCGAAACAAAGGCGGCGAGTTCACGCACGGCAAGGGAACCGTCGAGAAAATCCTGAACGTCAACACCCAGTCCAGCGGGTTTGTGATTGCACAGGGATGGGACGACATTCCCGTCCCCGTCATGGACGGCTTGTCGCCCACGGAGCGCGTCGCTGAACTCGACCACGCGGCCAAACAGCTTCTGATGGCTGAGCATGGAAAAAGTCTGGGCGTGACGGCCATTCGCGGCAAGGGTGAACCAGAGGTTCAACCCGAGCCCCCGGCGCACGACAGGATGCAGGAGGCACTTCTGCGTGAAAACGAATTGCTGTCCAAGCAGCCTCACGAACTGACCTTTGCCGAGTTCGCCACCGTTGCCACGGCGCAGAAACTCGGCCCTAACCATGGGCGGGAATGGGCCGTGTTCAACGGCAGCGCACAGCGCGGCGAACTGATGGGCTACGCCGAGGGCCCGACCGCGAACGATGCGCTGCGCATGATGCACAAAAACCGGGTCAACAACGCGCTGTACGACAACATGCCTGATGCGGTTCATCCGCCGGGCATGGAACCAAAGAGCATGCCGCCTCAGCAGGTACTCGACGAATACCCCGATCTGCAGACGAAGTACGCGTCTGTGATCAAAGAGCATCGTCAGATGCTCGCCAAGGAAGACCGAAAGGCAGCCGAGTACCGGGAGATGACGGAACCCAGCGCTTACGAAAAAGCCGTCCAGAACTTTGTTGCGAATGGCGGCAAGGAGCCAGAAGCGCGCCACATCCTGGACAGCGAGATGGCGGGTGATGTGTCGCCCAAAGCGCTTGCCGATGCTCTGGCGTTCCACTGCTTCGCCGACGCCGTAGGCGCGGACAAACTGGCTGCCGACATCCTCGCCGAACAAAACCGCAAGGTTCTCGACAAGGAAGAGCACAAGGCCTCCGAGTATCAGGTGATGAAGCAGGCTGAGCAGGGGACAGGCAAGGACGAATCCAGCGCGCCCGATCGATCCGCCGAGAAATCCTCCGAAGCGCCCGAGGCTGACAAACCCGAGCGCCCAGCCCGTCTCCATCCCCGTCTTCGCCAGTCGAACCGCAAGGCCGCGGCGATGGAACGCTGAACCCAGCACGCCCAGCGGCCGGTGGCGCAAAACCGCCGCAGCGCGCGACCGGATTCCTTCCCCCCCTGTTGGCGATCCTTGCCGGGGCGCACGCCGACTGGCCCACGTCACGGGCCGCCCCCAAACCTTTCCAGGCAGCACGACCATGAGCACCGCATCTGAAGCCATCTACCACATCCCCAAGGCGCAGAAAGACATCACCCGCTTCGTCTGGACGGGCCTGGGCCTGTTCATCATGATCGTGCTGCTGTCCAACTGGGCGGCCACCGAATACGCCGCCTGGGCTTTCGGTTTCACCCCGGCACTGGGTGCGCCCATGATCCCGCCGTGGCTCTACGCCCCCTACGACATCCTGATCTGGACCTTCAAATACAACCGCATCGAATACGGCCAGGCCGTGCTGGACATCCTGGAACGCGCCCACCTCATCATGGGCGTCGGCGGCTTTCTCTCCCTGGTGCTGCCCGTAGGCATCGCCTACCGCCGCTCACGCAAGGCCGACGCCGAACGCAATGATCTGCATGGCTCGGCGCACTGGGCCGCCGCCCCGGAAGTCGCCGCCGCAGCCATCCTGCCCAACGACAAAAACAAGGGTGGGGTGCTGTTCGGCGCCTGGAACGACGGCCCGCAGGTGCGCTATCTGCGTCACAAGGGGCCGGAACACATGATGGTGTTCGCGCCCACCCGCTCCGGCAAGGGCGTGGGCATCGTCATCCCCACCTTGCTGAACTGGGATCAATCCGTCCTGGTGCACGACATCAAGGGCGAGAACTGGGCGCTGACCAGCGGCTTTCGCGAGAAGGTGCTGGGGCAGCGCGCCATCAAGTTCGACCCGACCTCTCCCGACTCCGCCCGCTTCAACCCCTTGCAGGAAATCCGCATGGACGGCAACCTGGTCAAGGATGTGCAGAACATCGCCACCATGATCGTCGATCCTGACGGCAAGGGCCTGAACGACCACTGGGCCAAGACCGGCTTCGACCTCATGACCGGGGTGGTGCTGTTTGTCTTGCTCTACTGGGACGGCAATAGCCCAGACGCTCGCCTGCGTTGCCTGCATACCGTGCAGGCCATCCTCTCCGACGGCGGCCCGATCCGTGACATCGCCCGGGAAGCGGCCGAGCGCAATCAAGGTGAGGACGCCGAGCCGATGGAAGGCTCGCAGGCCGTGATGACCTACATCCGCGATGTCGCCCTGGAGAAAGGCGCACAGACCGACGATCCCCATGCACGTACCGGCTGGGCCGCTGTGGCGCAGGCCAGCCAGTCCTTCCTGAACAAGGCGCCGAACGAAGCCTCGGGCGTGCTGTCCACCGCGCTGTCCTTTCTCTCCCTCTACCGCGACCCCATCGTCGCCGACAACACCCGCGTCTCCGATTTCACCCTGGAAAGCATCATGGGCGGCGCTGATGTGGACGGCAAGCGGGAACCCAGGAAGACGGCGCTGTATCTGGTGGTGCCGCCCAGCGACAAGGATCGCCTCAAGCCCCTGCTGCGTCTGGTCATCAATCAGGTCGTGCGGCGACTGACTGAGGGCATGGACTTCGATGCCGGCGGGGCGAGCAAGAGTCGCTACCCCCATCGTCTCCTGCTGCTGCTCGACGAATTCCCCAGTCTGGGCAAGCTCGACATCTTCCAGGAGGCGCTGGCCTTCATCGCCGGCTACGGACTCAAGGCCCTGTTGATCGTGCAGGACTTGAGCCAGCTCTTTGCCGCCTATGGCAAGGATGAATCCATCATCAGCAACTGCCACATCCGCGTGGCCTATGCCCCGAACAAGATCGAGACGGCTGAGCTGCTGAGCAAGATGGCCGGTCAGGCCACCGTCAGCCACACCCAGCGGCAATACAGCGGCAACCGGCTTGCGGTGGTGCTGCAGAACGTCAACACCAATGAGCAGATCGTGCAGCGCCCGCTGTTGACCCCCGACGAGTGCATGCGCCTGCCGCCCGACGACGAGCTGGTCTTCGTCGCAGGTCACGCCCCCGTTTACTGCCAGAAAATCAAGTATTACCAAGACGCAGCGCTGGCCGAGCGCATCAAGCTCGGCGCGGCGGCATCAACGGGGAGACTGGCATGAGCATTCCCTACGCCATCGAACAGGCGATCGCTCGCCGCCGCGCGCCGCACTGGCATCGCCTCCTCATCCCCGTCGCGGCGCTGGCAACGACCGCCCTGGCCATCAACCTCCTGGGGTGGCTCGGCTGGCGGGTTAACTGGACCGAGAGCGAGCCGCTCGGCCTGTATCGCCTGCTCTCCGTCACGGCAAATTCCCGCATCGTCCGCGGCGAACGCGCCGAGTTCTGTCCCCCGGCCTCGGTGACGCCGCAGGCCTTCCCTTTCTATATGAAAGGCGACTGCCCGGGCGGCGGCATGCCGATGTTCAAGCAGATCGTCGGTCTGCCCGGCGACCGCATCACCGTCACTCCTCAGGCCGTGACCATTAACGGCAAGACCCTCCCTCACAGCGGCCAGCTTCCCGGCTCACCGAGCTTTCCAGAGGTGCATCTGCCTCACCAGCACGGCGTGTTCACCCTCGGCCCCGATCAGTTCTGGATGTATGGCAGCGGCGCCCGTCCAGCGATGGCCGCCCAGAGTTTCGACAGCCGCTACTGGGGGCCGATCACCCGGCAAGACATCCGCAGGGTGACTGGATCGTGAGGCGTCAACGCGCGTGCGTCTTCACCCATTCGCCGCATGCGTGCGAGCTCCGCATCCGTGACTTCGTGGGTATCCGGGTCCGCTGCAATTCCTGCATTGATCGCCGCGTCCTCTTCGGGTGTGGGCACGATCAGGGTGCGGCCATGCCTGGTTTTGATCGTTTGCTGCATTGTTGGCTCGGCCGATCCGATAGGCGCATGCACTCATTTCACATGCGCCTTGTGCGCCTCGACATAAGAGCGCAAAACAGCATTCATGCGCGACTGATACCGCTGACCAGTGTGCTTGAAGAACTCCAGCACTTCGGCATCGATGCGCAGCGTGATCTGCTTCTTGGTATGCGGCAACTGCTCTGCCGCTTTCATCCAGACCGCATCCGGCAAATAGGGCGCATCACTGTAGTCGATCTGCTCATCGGGCATGGCGGCGACGGCCTCAAGCTCGGCGCGTTGTTGCGCCGTCAAAGGGGGGAGGTTCTTCGGGTCAAGGGTGAGCCTGACGGTATTGCTTGCGCTCTTGCTCATTGGCTTTCCTCGCTGAAATTAGCCGGATGGTGTCCTCATGCCGGACGGTATAGACCACGTATAACAAGGCCGGGTCGGCATAGCCGATGGTGGCCCATCGGTCTTCGCCATAGTCCTCCCGCCCGTCGTACACCTCAATGCGGCAAGGATCGAGCAGCGCCCGCGCTGCCACGCTGAATCGCACGCCGTGCTTTTTCAGATTTCGTGCCGCCTTGTCATCGTCCCATTCAAAGTCCATCGCTGCATTGTAGGTGCATATTGTAGTTATATCGGGCATCCGATTCAACGCCTCATCGAAACAAGCCCAGGTTGGAGACCTCCTGGTCCGGGTGCGGGCTCACCCTCCTGTCCCCACCCCGCAGAGTCCGGGCAGGGCGCCAACGTCAGGTGTCCCGTTCCCCATTCTGAAAGGCATCCTCATGAAACGTCTCAAAACGCTTTCCATCCACCACCGTCTGCGGGCTGCGGTCGTGCGGCGCCTCGTGCTCGCCTCTGCAGTATTCGCCGCCACCATGGCCAACGCCTTCGCCACCGGCGCAGGCGGCTTGCCGTGGGACAGCGCGGTCAGCACCCTGCAGAACGACCTGACCGGCCCGGTGGCCACGGCCATCAGCGTCATCGCCTTTCTGGCTGCGGGCGCCGCCCTGGTGTTCGGCGAAGAACTCGGCGGCATTGCCAAGAAAGCCTTGTACGTCGTGCTCGGCGTGGCCTTCATCGTCCTGGGCAACAAGTTCCTCCAGGTGCTCGGACTGACCGGCGCCCTGGTGTTCTGAACCCCATGATGCGCCCCGCCAACACCGATGCCGTGCGGGGCGGGGAGGCAACTCCCCGCCCCCAACTGCCCGAAGTCCTGATCGCCGTCGTGCAGGCCCTGGTCGAGCAGGGCTGGGAGCTGCCGCAGATTGTTGCAGCGCTGCGCCACACGGCCGACCTCACTGAATTCACTGACCGCGTGACCGGAGTTCCGCAATGAACGACACCAAAACCCCGATCCATGATTCGCTCAATCGCCCCATCCTGATGATGGGCGGTGAACGCCAACTGGTTCTGCTGCTGGCCATCGTGGCGGGCATTTTCATCTTCTCGCTGGCCAAGCTCTGGGCCGCTGTCATCGGCGTCACGCTGTGGATGGTCGGCCAGTGGGCGCTCTCCCGCGCGGCCGCCTACGACCCCATCCTGTCAAAGACCGGCGGACGCTTGCTCAAATATCGCCGCTACTACCCGGCACAGGCTAGCCCCTTCGCCAAGGATCGCGAGGTGCGGTCATGATGGCGTTCAAGGAGTTCCGCTCTGCCGCCTACAGCCTGCCCGACCTGATGCCCTGGGCGGCGCTGGTGGACAACGGCGTCGTGCTGACCAAGAGCGGGGGCCTGATGGCCGCCTGGGACTACCACGGCCCCGATCTGGACTCTTCCACGCAGGAAGAACTCGGCGCGATGGCTGCCCGCGTCAACGCGGCCTTGAAGCTGGGTGACGGCTGGGTGCTGCACTGCGACGCGGTGCGCGCGCCCGCGCCGGGCTACGCCCCACCCGGCGCGTTCCCCGACCGCACCACACGACTGATCGACGACGTTCGTCGCAACAGCCACGAGCGCAGCTTCGTGGGCTACCGCAGCCGGTTCATTCTCACCGTCACCTGGTTCCCCATGCCCGACGCAGCGAGCAAAACGGCCGATCTGTTTGTCGAGGGCCGGGTCAAAGCCACGGCCAGCCGCAATCTTGAACGCTTCAAGGAGCAGATCCGGGAACTGGAATCCCGCCTTTCGACCCTGCTGGAGATCCGTCGTCTCAAAGACAACATCGACCCTCGCACCGGCGTCCTCACCAGTCCGTTGCTGGCCCATCTGGAACAGTGCGTGAGCCTGTTGCCGGATCGCCGCCCCTTCCGCATGGCGCAAGTACCCATGTACCTGGACGCCGTGCTCGGCCAGCACGACTTCACCACGGGGTTCATCCCCCGTATCGACCGTCGCAGCCTGTCCTGCATCGCGCTGACCGGTCTGCCGCCTGAGAGTTTCCCCGGCATTCTGGACATGCTCTCACGGCTGCCGGTGTCGTACCGCTGGAGCAGCCGCTTCATCTATCTCGATCCCGGCCAGGCCGAGAAGACGCTCAACAAATACCGCAGCAAGTGGGCACAAAAGCGCAAGAGCATGATGAACCTGCTGCGTGAAAACGCCGGCGGCCAGGCCACCCACATCAACGCCGACGCCGATCGCATGGCCAACGACGCCGTGCAGGCGCTGGCCGAAGCGTCCAGCGGCATGGTGCTGTTCGGCTACTACACCAGTGTTCTGCTGCTCTCGCATGAAGACCCGCAAGTCCTGGACGAATCCACCCGGGAAATGGTCAAGCTCATCGAGAACCGCGGCTTCGGCGCCCGCGTGGAGGACGTGAACGCGGTCGAGGCCTATCTCGGCACGCTGCCCGGCAACACCGCAGCGAACGTGCGTCGCCCCATCATTCATACGCTCAATCTGGCCCACCTGCTGCCGCTGACCGCCGTCTGGGCCGGGCCGGAGCACAACCCGTGTCCGTTCTACCCGCCAAACAGCCCGCCGCTGCTGCAGGCCAAGACCGACGGGGGCACGCCCTTCACCCTCTGTCTTCACGCTTCCGACCTGGGCCATTCCGCCATCCTCGGTCCGACCGGCGCCGGCAAAAGCACGCTGCTGGCCCTCGTGGCGGCGCAGCAATTTCGTTACCCAGGCGCACAGGTCTTCGCCTTCGACAAGGGCTATTCGATGCTGCCGCTGTGCTGGGCGGCCGGTGGCGAGCACTACGACATCGCGGGCGAGCACGGTGATCTGGCGTTTTGCCCGCTGGGCCGGGTCGATGAGCCTGTTGAGCGTGTGTGGGCTGCCGAATGGCTGGAGCAACTCTGCGAGCTGCAGGGCGTCAAGATGCTGCCTCACCATCGCCAGGAGCTATTCCGAGCGATCACCCAGCTCGGTGCCTCGACCGACCGCATGGCACAGCGCACCCTGACCAACTTCCTGGTGCTGCTGCAGGATCAGAGTCTGCGCGAAGCCCTGCAGGCCTACACCCTGCGTGGCATGGCTGGCCACCTGCTCGATGCCGAAACCGACAGCCTGGGGCAGGATGTGTTCCAGGTCTTCGAGATGGAGCACCTGATGAACAAGGGCGACAAGCTCGTGCTGCCGGTGCTGACCTATCTGTTCCACCGTATCGAGCAGCGTTTCAAGGGCCAGCCCACGCTGTTGATCCTCGATGAAGCCTGGATCATGCTCAGCCATCCCGCTTTCAAGGCCAAGATCCGCGAGTGGCTCAAAGTGCTGCGCAAGGCCAACGTCGCCGTGGTGTTCGCCACGCAGTCCCTGACCGACCTGGTGCGATCGGGCATCGCCGATGTGATCTTCGAGTCTTGCCCGACCAAAATTTTTCTGCCCAACCCCGAGGCCGAGACCGAGAACATCCGCCCCCTGTATGAGGGCGTGGGGCTCAACGCCCGGCAAATCCAGATTCTGGTCTTTGCCACTCCGAAGCGACAGTACTACGTCATGCACCCAGACGGGCGCCGACTGTTCGATCTTGGCCTGACCGGCCCCGAACTGGCCTTCGTCGGGGCCAGCGGCAAAAACGACATCGCGCGCATCCGGCAACTGCGCGAGACCCTTGGCGATGCGTGGCCCGCCCAATGGCTGCGCGAACGCGGCCAAAACCACGCCGCAGAACTTTGGGAGTCGTACGAATGAAAAAGACCCTTCTCGCCGCCTCGCTTGCGGCCTTGCCGTTGCTGGCCTGGGCCGATGGACAGGCGTCCATCAAGGCCGACAGCCAGACCAACCTCGGATCGACCTACACCGCTGGCACGGCCAGGACGCTTGAGTCCGCCTACAGCAGCGCAGCAGGTGTTGCGAGCGATATTGCGCAGCAGGATCAGCAGAACGCGCAGCAGATGTACGGTGTCTGGCAGACCGATCTGGCGAATGTCGCCTACTACCAGTCACAGGCATCTTCTGCGCAAGCTGCCGCCAACTCGGCTTCGGATCAGACCATGGCGGATCAGTACGCCCAGCAGGCTCAGGACGCGGCCAATCAAGCCACCTACTGGTCGAACCGGGCGCAGCAGGACGGCGACGCCTATCAAGCCTGGCTCGACGCCGCCAATCAGGCGCAGTCCACGAGCAGCCAGCAAACCGCCCTTTCCAATGAGCAGGGTGCGCTGGCCCAGCAGTCCGCACAGTCGCAGCAATCGAGTTACGACACGCTGATGAACAACGACGTGCCGCAGGCGCAGGCCGACACGTCCGCACAGGCCAATCAGTCCAGCCAGACCAGCGCCCAGCAGGGCCTGTCCAGCGTCCAGCAGCAGACCGGCGTGCAGCAAGGGCAGGTGCAGCAAACCGCGTCCAGCCAAAGCGCCGACATCGGCTATCTGGCCGCAGCAGCCGCCCCGCAAGCCGTCACGGCAGGTATGGCGATGGGCGAGCAGACCGCCAACATCACGGCCGTTCATGCCGCACAGGCCGCCGCAGCCTGCTCGGGGTGGAATCCCGGCTGCGCCGCGTACTGGTGGGGCGTCAACGCCGCCGCGCAATCCACGGCCAACAGCCTCTACGCCGCGCAAATGGCCGCAGCACCGGCGCTGGCCGTGACGTACATCGCTGCGGGCACGCAAGCGGCCAAGCAGTCCTTTGACCAGGTGCAGCAGCAGATCGGACAGATGACCGGCGTGCAGCAGCAGACCTCGGCCAGCCTGCCGACTGCGGTCGGCCAGACGCCCTACACCGTCACGAACGATACCCGATACCAGTCGGTGGGATCAAGCCAGAACCAGCAGCAAATCCAGCACGCTCAGGAAAACACCGACGCGACCTGGCAAGGCGCGCAGGACTGGTCGTCCGGCCAGATGTATTCCAAGCAGGAACAGGCGGCACGGTCGATCCAGCAGACCGATCTTGCGAACGCCTCCGCCGCGCCGAGTGTCGGCGCGCAGCAAGCCTGGCAAGGCGCGGCAGATATTGCCGGGCAGGAGGCCGACCAGAACGCGACCTGGGCGTCCTGGTATGGCGACCGGCTGCAACAGGACGAAGACCGCCAGAACCAGTCGGCCGCTGCCGTACAGGCCGACACCACGGGGCAGGCCCAAGCCATGAACGGTGCCGCGGCGCAATCTGCCGTCACCTCGTTCAAAGCCACGATGCAATCGATCAACGCCGCTGTTGCGGCCCAGTGAGGAAATCCACCATGAAGACAATGAACAAATCCCTGATTGCCATCGCTTTGTCCCTGGCCGGCCTTGCGGCGATGCCCAGCGCCCACGCCTCCGGCGCCATCGCCGGGGCGACCCTGCCTGAGCAAATCGTGCAGGAGGCGACGATGGTCGAGCAGCTCAACAACGCCATTCAGCAGGTGCAGCAAGGTTTCCAGAGCCTGTACAACCAGGCGCTGAATCTCAAGAACCTGCCGATGCAGATGTGGCCGAACGTGTCCGGGCAGCTTCAGCAGCTTGTGCAGCTCGTCGGACAGGCCAAGGGGCTGAGTTATGCCGCGCAGAACACGGTAGCCGCCGTGCAGCAACAGTTCGGCGCACCCGATAGCGTGCTTGGTAACTACAACGCCAGCCTGCAGAAGTGGACCGGCGATCTCGATAGCCAGATCTCCGGCGTTCTCCAGCAATATGGGCTCAATGCACAGAAGTTCCAGACGACGCAATCAGCGCTCCAGCAGATTCAGGATGCCAGCCAGTCCGCCGCCGGGCGCATGCAGGTTATGCAGGCCGGTAACCAGATCGCCGGGCTGATGGTCAACCAGATGCAGGGCTTGCAATCCGACATTCAGGCCGGGAATCAGGCCATGCTGAACTACATGGCCATGCAGGCGCATACGCAGGTGAATCAGTCCAACAGCGTGACGCCCATTCTGACCGCACCCACCGGGCCGGGCGCATTCTGAGGAGCCATGATGCGACCTGCCACCGCCGCAACTTGGCGAATCACCCTTCCGACCCGCACGCAATGGGCCGTTGCGGCCGGGTTGACGCTCCTGCTCGCGGTGGCGGTCAGTGCGCACGCCGCGCCTGCGCCCACCCCGACAGGCGGCCCAGGGGGCCAGGGATACCTCGACACCATCAGCTCCCAGTTTCAAGCCGCGACCACGGGGTGGATGACCACGGCGCAGGGCTACGCCTTCAAGATATTCACGGCGCTGGCCGCCATGGATTTGTCTTGGTGGGGGATCAAGCAGGTTCTCAAGAAAAACGACCTGGCCGACTTCATCGCCGGAGCCACCCTGAAGATCGCCTCCATCGCCTTCTTCTACACCATCGTCAAGTACGCGCCGACGTGGATGCCGCTGATCACGTCGAGCTTCATGGACATGGGTCAAGCCATCGGCGGATCGAGCGCGGCAACCGCATCGCCCTCTGGCGTGATGTCGATGGCGTTCTCCGTGGTGCACCAGCTCTATGAGGTCTACAACAAAGCGCCGGGCGGTCTCCTCAACATTGGCAGCAACCTGTTTCTGGCCATCATCATCGCCATCACCTCGCTGCTGGCCCTGATCGGTTTCGGCCTCGTTGCGCTGCAACTGTTGATGACGCTGATCGAGACCTATCTGGTCGGCGGGGCAGGCCTGGTGATGCTGGGCTTCACGGGATCCGGCCTGACCAGCAGCTTCGGTGAGAAATACATCGGCTACCTGGTCAGCGTGGGCATCAAACTGCTGATGATCTATGCCATCATCGGGCTCGGACAGAATCTCATCAACAGCGAACTGGCCTACATCGCCCAATACACCGGGAAGTCGCTTCCGCCGACCGACCTGTTGACTGTCGGCGTCAGCATGCTCATCTACGGGGTCATCGGCATGCAAGCGCCCGGCCTTGCGGGCAGCCTGATGAATGGCTCGCCCAATATGTCGCTGGGCAATGTAGCGGGCGGTGCGGCAGCCATTGCTGGCGGCATGGCCGCAGCAGGCGCGGCAGGTGTTGCGGCCTACGCCAGCGGCGCGAAAGGCCTCGACAAAATGGCCGGGTTGCTTGGCGCCGGTTCGGGCGGCGGCGCCTCGGGCGCGGGCGGTGCCATTGCCGGCGCAGAAAAGCTTGCCGCACTTGGACAGATGACAGGCTCAGGCGGCAAGCCCGCAGGCGGCATGATGGGTTCCATCGGAGGCGGAGCGAAAGGCGGCGGTGCTTCCACGTCAGCCCCAACTTCCGGCACGCCTGCCGGGTCGCTAGCCGGTGCGGGCAGCGTCGGAGCCAATACCGCTCGCATGGGCCAGGCGGCTCAAGCAATGATGGAGGGCAAGGGGATCAGCGGCCCGTCGAGCACACCGTTGCGTCCTTCTGCGACACCCGCACCGGCGCAACCTTCACCAGCACCGAGCGCCCCACCGAAAGGCCCCATCGATGCGCTTGGCGCACCATCCGGCGAGAGCGGGCGGACTGATCTGGACAAGCCGCCAGGCAAATCGGACCGCGACCCGTTCGACGTGCTGAAAGACAACGTCGGCAAGGTTGCGGACACGAAAGACGACATCGCCCGCCATGAGGGCGGGGGTGGCAGCGGCATTCAGATCCGCCTCGGCCATGTGGAGCACTGACATGGCTGACGACAAGAACCGCCTACGCAGGCAGGTCGCCGATGAAATCGGTGCGAGTCTTTCCCGGGCGATTCAACGCGACCGCAAAAGCCTGGTGATCCTGCTGCTGCAGATCGTCAACGCCGTCTGGTTCGCTGTGCTGTGGGAGCATACCTTCAAGCCGCCCGCAGCCACCGTCATTTGGTCGGTTTTCTTTGCCGCCTCGATGGCCGTGTCGATCACGATCGAGAGACGGCGGCCATAACGCGCGACTATGGCGCGTTCGGGCCGTGGCTGGCCCCTACTGCGCCACTCATGGCTGCAGTTCGTTGAGCGTCACGCCTAGCGCCGATGCGAGGGCCTTGAGAGTCTTGGCCACTCCGGTCCGCTTGCCCGTCTCGATCTGGCTGAGATAGGCCTTGCTGATGCCGGCCTTCTCGGCCAAAGTGTCCTGAGTGAATCCGCGGTATTCGCGCCAGGCCTTGACAGGATGGGTCCCGTCCAGGATGGCATGCGCGACCGCGCCCGGCACCCGGAATCCATCGTCGGAAGCTTTCACGGCATCGAACAGGGCAACGTCATCCAGGTTCTCGGCGGCACGCAAGAGCCGCGCAAACAACGCCATCGGAACCACAGCGTATTCCCGCTTCCCGTTGCGTTCGATGAATTGAATCGTGCTCATTGGTACGCACCTCCTCGTGGGGCAACCGCCAGGATCATCACCACCAGTCGGTCATCATGAATCTCGTAAATCACGCGCCAATTGCCGACGCGCAACCGATAGCCAGGGCGCCCCTGCAGCTTCTTCACGTTGTTGTTCGGTCCGTGGGGCGCAGCCGCCAACTGCTCGATTTTTTCGCGCACCGTCGTTGCCAGATTGTGTGGCATGGCCTTGAGGCTCTTGAACGCTTCGCGGCTGTATTCGATCGAGTAAATGGGACAATGTTAGCGGAATGCAAACTATTCTGCAAACTCTAATGCTCGATTGATTCGCTGCGCGAGTTGGCGGCGCAGCGCGCCGTTGGAGTTGCGTCGGCGCAAAGCACGGACGTGGGTTCCCTGACAGACGCATCACCCGCTGATGCAGTTGTCCCCACCGCGCAGAGTCAGGGCAAGGCGCCAATGTCTGGTGCCGCAACCCTGGAGAACGGTATGGCCGAAGCCAACCCCTACCTCAACGCCCGGCGCGAGTGGGATGAGCGTTATGGCGACGCGCTCGCCCGCGCAAAGACCTGGCGTCTCGCCGCCTTCGCCAGCCTGGCCGTCGCGGCGATTGCGGTCGCCGGCATCACCTATGTTGGCGGACAAAGCAAGATCCAGCCCTTCGTCGTCGCCCTCGACAAGATGGGCAACCCGGTGGCGATGGCGCAACCCGCGGGCGGCAACGCCGTCAGCCAGCGCATCATCGAGGCGCAGGTCGCCAACTGGGTGTGGACGGCGCGAAGCGTCATCCCCGATCCCCTTGCGCAGAAAGCGCTCATCGCCAAGGTCTACGCCATGGCCGGGAGCAACGCCGGGTCTTACCTCAACACCTACTACGCCGCCCACCCGCCCTTTGGAGACTTCACGGTCAACGTCACCATCACCAGCGTCCTGCCCGTCAGCAAAGACACCTGGCAGGTCGGTTGGGATGAGCAGCGCTATGAGGGCGGTCAGCCCAAACCGGTTGAACACTGGCGGGCCAACATCACCACCGGCCTCGATCCCAAGCTGGCCGACAACCCCCAGGTCATGCTCGACAACCCGCTGGGTCTGTTCGTCAAGAACGTGACCTGGACGCAGATCGTCGGCGGCGCCAAGTGAGCGATCGACTGGAACAGCGCAAAGCCGCCGCCCGGTGGACCGGGCGGTACATCGTCTGCGCCTTCCTGGAGACGATCGGCCTGGCCCTGATGCTGTGCGTTCCCCTAGAACTGCTCATTCTGCCCCCCGTGCTCGATTTATCGGGTTACCGCTTCAACCCTTTTGTCTACGCCTTCTGGCTCGTAGCGGTCGGCCTGCCGACCTGGGCGCTCGGCCTCGTGCTGCGCCCGCGCATCCTGCGACCGGATTTTGTCAACTCCATCATGCTCTATCAGGAGGATCAGTCATGACACACCGCAAAACCCTGCTCGCCATGGCCATCATGGCCGCTGCGGCAAGCGCCCACGCAGCGCCGCCGATGGCTTCTGCCTCTCAGCCCAAGTCAGAGATCAAAACCACGACATCGCCGCAGCTGCAGACCAGCCACCAAATCTATGACCTCAAAGCGCCGATTCCGCTGTCCTGGAGGGCCACCTCGGCGGCCGCGCAGACCTGGCTCAACACCGGCAGCGCGCCCAGCATGGTCGGTACCAACGGCATGGTGATGTATGCCTACGGCCAGAGCCAGCCCACCATCACCTGCGCGCCGCTGCACATCTGCGTCATCAACCTGCTGCCTGGCGAACACATCACCAACCTGTCCATTGGCGACAGCGTGCGCTGGCTGGTGCAGACCGCCGATGCTGGCAAGACGCCGGTGGTCGTCGTCAAACCGACCGCCGTTGGCCTGACGACCAATCTGGCCGTCACCACCGATGCGGGCCGGGTGTACTACATGACCCTGGTCAGCGACAAGCACAACTATGTGCCGCAGATCGGGTTCTACGATCCGCAGCAGCTGGTCATCAACATGGAACAGCAGGCCGCTCAGCAGCGGGCGGCCGAAGCGGCGCAGGCTGCCGCCAAGAAGCAGGAAGTCGTTGCCCCGCTGGGTCGGATCGATCCCTCTACCCTGGACTTCAATTACACCTGCAAACTCGACGACGGCCACGCCAACCTGGAGAACGATGATCTGTTGCCGATCCGTGTGTTCTCAGGCGGCGGTCACACCTACCTGCAGATGCCGGGCAAGATGCGCTACACCGACGCGCCCGCCATGTTCAACGTCACCAACGACACCACCGAGCTGCTCAACAGCCGTCTGGTGCACGGCTACTTTGTCATTGACGGCCTGCCGCAGAAGTTCAAGCTGGCCGTCGGCGTCGGCAAAGACTCACGCAGCGTCACCTGCCATCACGGGCAGATGAACTCCGGCTGGTGGGCACGCTGATCGGAGACCATGATGACCGACCCTAAACAACCCGACACCCCAGAGGCCGACAGCCGCTTGCTCGCGCAGGACGTGGACGGAACCACAGCAGGCAAGAAGAAAGGTCTGAGCATCAAGGGCACCCCGCGCGAGGGCGGTGCGCGCCTGAGCAAGAACTTCAAGAAAGTGGCTTTCGTCGCAGGAGGCGTCATCGCTGGCGGCATGATTCTCGGCATCATGACCGCCGGGAACAAGTCGTCCGCCCCCTCTGACGGCAGCGACTCCGGGGCACAGCAGGTCGGCCAGACCAGCCCGGACATCGCTGCCATGCAGCGCGCCGCCGCACAAGCTGCGGCTGCGACGCCAGAGCACGGCGCATCGAACCCGGCCCAACCCCATGCTTCAGCCAGTGCACCAGCCAACCCCTTGCAAACCCCAGGCGCAACCCTGGCTACAACCGGCAACCCACAACAACTCACACCTGCCCGGAAATACCACCAGTGGCTGGAAGAGCAGCATTACAAAGAGCTGGAGGGGGCCGTGCTGGCAGCCCAGAGCGCACACCTCGCCAAGGTCGAGCTGGCAGCGCCCAGCGCATCCAGATTGGCTGTAAGCGACACCGCCGACGCGATGCGACGCCTCGCACTCGACGCAGCGCCCAAACCCGGCGAGCAGGAACAAGCCCTGCAGAAGGCGCTCGCCGCGCTCCAGGGCGTGGCAGGGCAGGGCGGCGCAGGTCAGTCATCGGCCCAGCAGCAGAACAAGGGCTTCCTCGACGCCGCACAGGCTTCAGGGGACAACGGCTATCTGCCCGCCGCCGTGCAGCCGCCCCTGGCCCGACACGAGTTGTTTGCCGGCAGCGTGATCCCCGCCGTGATGCTGACGGGCATCGACAGCGATCTGCCCGGCACGATTAGCGCCCAGGTGCGGCAGACCGTGTACGACAGTTTGAATCCCAGTGTGGTGCTCATCCCCCAGGGCACGCGTCTGATCGGGCAGTACAGCAGCCAGATTGCCTACGGCCAGAGCCGCGTGCTGGTGGCCTGGAGCAGGCTAATCTTCCCGAACGGCGCCACCATCGACCTGCGCGGCATGGAGGGCACCGACGGCAAGGGGCAGGCCGGTTTCCACGACCAAGTGGACAACCACTACTTCCGCGTCTTCGGCAGCGCCATCCTGATGAGCCTGCTCGGCGTCGGTGCGCAGCTCAGCCAGCCGCAGAACTCAGGAGCGCTCAACACCCCGACCGCCAGCCAGCAGGCGGCAGCAGCCACGGCGCAGCAACTCAACAACGTCGGCACCAATCTGCTCAACCGTAACCTGAACATCCAGCCCACGCTCGTCATCCGGCCGGGCTATGCGTTCAATGTGCTGGTGAATCGGACGATGATCCTGCCGCCGTATCCGGGCCAGTAAGGCGGAAGCCAAGGCTTGCCGCAGGGGGATATAGACGCTTCACGGCTGAAGCAAATCTACGGAAATCCCGTACAATGCGTACCATGCGCACGGTCATCGAAACTCCGACCTTCCAGAAGCAGGCGCATCGCATCTGGGCCGAAGAGGATCGGCTGCAGTTCATCACATGGATCGCCGAGCATGCTGACGCGGGCGACGTGATTCCGGAAGCGGATGGGGCTCGGAAGGTGCGCTGGAAGCGCGCAGGCGGCGGCAAGTCAGGCGGGGTGCGCATGCTCTACTTTAACCTGACCGACTAGGAGGCCGTGCTGCTGGTGGCGGTCTACGCCAAAGCTGAGCAGGACAACATGCTTCCCAAGGACATCCGAAAGGTGGTGTGAAATGGACGTGAACGAAATCGTCAGGGCTATCGAGGCCGACTCGGGCGAGCCGCTACCGGATCTGCGTCAGGCCCTGGGGGAGGCTCGGGCGCGGATGGGGCGCGTGACGACTCCCGAGCAGATTCTTGTGCGCAAGGCCCGAGAGGCGTCGGGATTGACGCAGGCAGCGTTCGCGGAACGCATCTCGACACCAGTCGCAACCTTGCGTGATTGGGAGCAGGGGCGTTTCGCCCCGCCCGGCGGCGTGCTGTGCCTGCTGCGGCTCATTGCACGTCACCCGGACTTGACGCAAGAGCTTGCCGCATGAAGGTGCAAGGGGGAGCTTGAGGAATGCCATCAGAATCTTCATTTCATGGTTCTGAACATGGTATCAACGCACTAAGTAATTGATTTTCAATTAAAATATAATCCCCCTCTCTCCGCCAATTATTGCCTAAATTGTTGATACGTAATAGAAATTTCGCGTATCAACAACAGCTTCCTCCAGGTTGCTGTACTTTTTGTTGTACACGTCATTCGACGCCAAGCCTCTGCGACGCCCTTGTCAACGTCTAGGAGGTTTTTTTATGGTGTACATGACGCAGCAGCGCGGCGCTTACTACTTTCAGATGAGGGTGCCCCGCAAGCACCGCGGCGAATACGGCGAACTCATCCGCGTTGCCTTGAGAACTTCCGACCGTGAGGTCGCGCGGGTGCTCGCTATGGGCCTTGCCGCGCAATGGCTCGCCAAGTTCTCTGGGCTTTCAATTCCTGTGGTCCCCGATGGTACGGCGGTTTCACTGGTTCAGGAATCGGCATTGGTGTCAGGCGCACCTTTGGTTTCAGTGCCCCAAGGCGCTGGCGGTATCTCTCCAGCGGGGCCGACGCCTCCGTTGGAGGGTGGGTCCCCGGCCCTCCCTGTGCCCGAGGACCAGACCTTCCACGCACTCTTCGAATACTGGTGCAAGCTCAACCCGAATCGCCCGCAGCGGACCGTGGTCGAGTTTCGAGCGACCGCCGATGCTTTCGATAGTTTCGCCAAGCTGCCTGCGGCCCGTGTCGGTCGAAGGAATGTGGCCGCTTACAGGGACTCCCTGCTTGCGTCCTCGCTGCATCCGAAGACGGTCACCAAAAAGCTCGGGCACTTGAGCGCCATCATGCAGGCTGCCGTTGACGCTGGTCTCCAGGAAAACAACCCGTTCCGCGGTCTTCGCGTGCCGCGCCAGGAAGGGCAGAGCGTCGGGCGACGGCCGTTCAACGCGCAGGAGCTTGACGCGGTCTTCGCGTCGCCGGTATGCGGGAAAGGACTGCGACCGAGGGGCGCGGGTGGAGAGGCCTGTGCTTGGCTGCCGGCGCTCGGCCTTCTGACTGGATGCCGCCTCGAAGAGTTGTGTCAGCTGCGCGTCCGCGACGTCGAGGCGGACCCCGTCCATGGGCTGCTGATTCATATTCGCCCTGACGGCTTGACTGCCCGAGTCAAGAATAACGCGTCCATACGCGTGGTTCCTGTGCATGCCGAGTTGCTCCGAATTGGATTCGGGCGCTACGTCGATGGGCTCAGAACTGCGGGTGGGGAGTGGCTGTTTCCCGCGCTGACTGTGGACCGATTCGGCAAGCGCAGCGGGAACTGGTCGAAATGGTGGGGGCGCTACCTGCGTCATGCCCAAGGCTGCGGTATCGCCGACAGGACGCTTGTCTTCCACGCGTTCAGGCACACGTTCAAGACCCTGTGCCGAGCTGCGCGTATCCCGGAGGATGTGCATGACGCCCTGACCGGGCACAGCAACGGGCAGGTCGGCCGCCACTATGGAAACATGCCCGTCGACGTCTTGGTGAAGGCCATGGCTACTATCGAGTTGCCCGTCCGCCTCCCGCTCATCAACAAGGACTGACGGTTGCTTGACGGTGTGTCTTGGCAGAGTTGATGTCGCGCTGTCGGAAGCGTTACGGGAGCGGCGAATCCGGCGTGCCCGATACTGACCATCCAGTGCCGGATAGTCCCGGCCGGATAGCGCTTGGGCAACCATGCCGGACACTGCCTGCGATGCGCCGAGAAGGTCTTCGGTCGTCGGCAGGTCATAGTGCCGCCCATGGATGTCGACGGGAGCATGGCCCATGAACATCCGGCGTTCGTCCGAATCAATGCCAGCACGTCGCATGGCGGGGGCGGCGGTGTTACGCAGGCTCTCCAGGACCAAACGACGGTCCTCGCCGACGATTTGGTCAATCCGCTTGTTCAGGCGTTTTCCGACGGCTGAGCCGAAGCTTCCGTAGCGATTCGCCGTCAGATGGCTGAAAAGTCGACCCTTTCCGGCAGCCTTCTTGAGTGCAAGGAGTCGCTCATGCAGCCCTCGAATCGAAGAGACATCCACCGGAATGGTTCGAACAGAGTCCAGACACTTCAGGCCTTCGGCCCGCGGTTGTTTCACCGGACGGTTCGATGGCTTCCTTAGTACGTCGGCCTCGACAAAATCAACTGTCCAATGCCGTCCAGTCCAGGCAAGCTGTGGGCCGGTCAGGGAGCAGATTTCTTCCAGGCGTGCGCCTGCCAGCGCCTGCAGAGCGACGATGACCCGGTCATCGGCCGGCAGCGAAGTGTCAGCAAAGACTCCTTGGAGCAGGGCGCCTAGCTGGTCAAGCGTGAATGGCTGCCGCGGCGCGCTGTGCTGCCGGGCGCGTGCCTTGGCCGGGCGAATGTCAGCAAAGGCCCGTCGCGTATCGGAGGCCAGGTTGCAGCTACTCAGAAGCGTCAGGCAAATGCTCAGCTTGCCATGAACGGTGTTGAGGCTGTTTCCCCGAGCACGCAGGTAGTCCGCGTAGAGCCGCACGTGGTCGCGAGTCAGTGCCTCGACGCATTGGCCGTCGAGCATTGCGGCAAGGTCGTCTGCAATGTCCCGGAACTTGTCGTAGGTCTTCAGGTTTCTTTCACCACCCTTGATGCTCGCCCAGTGTTCCAGGCACTTTTGGGGAGACGCTCCGGTGAGTGCCTGCAGGAGAAGGCCCCGCTCGGAGGGGGGCATCTCGGCCGCGAAAGTCGAGGTGCCCTCAAGGACAGCCTGCCATGAGGCAATTATCTTGCTCCGGGCGCGATTGATTACATCTACGACAGCGCGCTCCTGTTCCGCGTATTCCGTGACGAGGGTGAATCGATGGCGGGATTCCATATCCGCCAAGAGCTTCCGGGCATCTGCGTCGTCTGCACGGCGGGTTTGACCGCGAATCTTGCGGTCTTGGCGCTGCAGGTACGCAATCAATTTTTCGATGTCCTCATCCCCCAGGCTGCGGATGAGGACATCGAACTTCGCAAGATAACCGAGGGCGTCACGCAGCAAGGTAGCGTCGAGGCGTGCTGCCATCGCGTCATCAAAGCGCAGCAACGTGTGCCGGGCGATGGTCCACGGCAGTGAAGCTGTAGACGACGGTAGATTCGGTTGCGAGTCCTTGTGTGGAAACAGGAATTCGGTAAGACATTCGTGAAGCGAAGCCGACGAAGCGTACTGAGAAATGTCCAAGATGTTTGACCTGCATCCGCGGGACCAGCCCCCGGGGTGCGTTGACCAATTTGCGCTGGTCAAACGTCTAGAACCCAGATTCATTCAATTCATCAAAAATGATGAAAATGACATTTATTGAGCCGAAACAGACATCGAATATGATGTGAAAATAACGAAGGGGAGCGCAGCAATGCTGAGGAACGAACGAAATCCTGGAAGCGCCGATGGCCGGCAAGCTATCGACTGGGAGCGCGAAGCGCGCCGCATCATCAAGTCCCTCATGGTGCGCCACGATTGCAGTGCAAAGCGACTGTCTCTGCTCCTTGAGTTACAAGGAATCGAAATTGAATCGAGGGCGCTCTCAAATCGCATCAATCGAGGGACGTTTTCATTTGCGTTCTTTTTGCAGATTGCCCGTTGCCTAAACGTCGACAAGGTAGACGTGCGAGCGATTTCTCGGCAATGACAGCTTCCTGACGTCGGAGTGCACATCCTTTTCGGGGAATTCAGTGCACCTATGGCAGGGTGAGACACCCAGCGCGCGCCTGGCGGCGTAACTCGGGCGCCCGATGGTGGTGAGGGCCTCTCAACCGTGCTTGATGAGATGAGTTCGAATCGTGCGATTTGGATGCTGGGACGCAGCATTCCGATTTCTCTTTCTGTTGATTTGCATGGAACACGTAAATTGATGGGGGCGGTGCAGTCAATCGACGAACAAAAATGGCGCCGAACCCACGGAAGAGTCGGCGCCGAAATTACTGCTCGCGACGCCTTGGCATCGCCGGCGTCCAGATGCTCTTCTCAAGTACGCGCGTCAGGCCATGTTCTGATTCACAGCCGGACATCAATAAGCCGGCTGCCAGCCCAGGCTCACATTGGGTCGGGCACGACGGCTCAAAATTGCATCGGCGCTGACATGCAGCTCTTTGAACGAGTGCTAAGCGAACCTAGTCAAAGCTCACGGATTCAAAAAATGCCCTCCCAATCGTCTTCCCCATTCCCTGGTTCCAAGCTGGACGTTTGCTGCACCTCGCCTGGCCAACAGACAAACACCCTTCGTTCAAATTTCTTGACCCCAGGAACGAGATTCGGCGCCACTTTCTCGATGCTCTTGGTCAATTCGTCGAGCATTTCCAGCTCTTCACCTGCGTCGGCATGCATGGACCCTGACAGCAACTGCTCCTTGAAGCTCTGCCAGGTGGCACCCTGCAGGTCGGTGACGGGAAGGCGGCACGTTGACACGGAAAACAGCGGCCTGTCGCGGTGCTGCAGGATGAGTCTCATCAACCCATACCGCTCCACACCGTCAATCAGCCATGCTCGGGCTTCGGTGCTCACTATCGGGACAGCGCAGACGATTTGCAGCTCCATTTTTTGCAGCACCAAAACCACTGTGCGAAACGTGCGGTCGTCATGACCGCTAAACAGCGTCAACGCCGCAGTGAACGTCGCATTCCGCAGACGCCTGAGGTGGCGCCCAGGAAGCGGCACTAACAGCGCTGCTCCAGTGAGCGGTGTGTCTGCCGCCTCAAATGCAGACATCGCACCGGGCTCAAGAAACTTGCCCTCGTCAAAATACGTGTTAACCAACGCCATGTTGTCCTCCTTGGTTGAATGGCCTACGTCGTATAGGCACCAACTTCTCAACCGGGGATGACCAGGCTTGCACTCGTCGCCGAACGGCACTACCAGGCCTGGCGCCAGGGCAGCGCTAGGCACGGCTCGAGCTGAAACCAGCCCTACTCGGACTCTCCATCCAGTGCCCGACGCGCCTCACCCTGTGATGCTGCAACGCAACAATTTTTGTCCTTACGCTATTGCAGGGAAGGGAACCGACCTAATATCAGGGTTATCCCTTATTACCCTGAGAGGTTCCCCACAAGGGAGGCCCATCATGAACAGCTTCAAACATTTCCTTGAAAAACTATTTTCTCCCCTTGATGCACAGCAGCAGGCCGAACAGGCTTACCTCGCCAAGGCCGTTGATGCCTGCGACCTGGAGCGCCGGATGCATGAGCTCGAGTACAGCGATGGAGCTGCGCTGAATTTTCCAGTGCACGCGGCTCACGCAGGAACGCATGCTTGGCGGTCGCCGTGGTGACATGCACCGCCGCCGCGGCGTCACCCATTGCGGAGAAGCCAGCGTCGATAGAAGCGGCGGTGACTTCGGCCGTTTCAGCTGGGAAGCACGCCCTGCGATGGCCGTTCGACACCATGCGTGACCAGTATGCGAACGCTGTGCGCGCTGGGCTGGTTGAACGGTCGCTGATTGCATCAGCGCAGTTCGAGCGCAAAGTCGCCGTGCTGGAACAATCGCTGCTGGGCCCCTGCGCTCGGCACGTCTGAAGACGGCTTTCCTTGAGCGCGGTCCGCATCGGCCAGTCAGGTCATGCGTTACGTGCGGTCTGCGCACCGGCAGTTTGCACAAGCCACCGCGCCTGCTCCAGGTCCGCTGAGTGGGTGATGTGCAGCCCGAGATTCGCCGTGCCTTCGTCACAAATCGCATTGTCCATTCCGTCTCCTGCCGCCAAAATACGGCTGGGCTGCCTACCGCAAGACCCTCCTGGGGCAAGGGCGGACGCCATCTCGCTCTAGCCGGGGTGCGTGCATTCGGACGACGCGTTCAAAATTTTCGGTGGTTGCCCCTACAAGAAAAGGCACCGAACCCGGAAAGGATTCGGCGCTGAATTGCAATGCGTAACCGACCGGCAAGCCGGTGAAGAAACACGTCCGTGTTGTTGCCCTCTAAGGCCTCCGGGCCGGGTCAATGGGCCACTGACGGTGTCGCACCGTCAGTGGCTGATAAATCCGCCCGCCCAGGCGGCACATACTGTGGGTCCGGGATGCAAACGACCACGTGAAGGGTCTGGACTGCAAAGCCGTCAATGACCGACCGCGGCGCTGCCTCGACTTCGAGCAGCAGCTTGTAGAGTTCCAGACTGCGGGCCTCCGCCTCCAGTTCATAGCGTGCCCGCATGAGGTGTTGCTTCGCGTCACGCCACTGCTCGCTATTGATGTCATCGACAAGTCGCGCTGAGTTAAGCAGCGCAAGCTGCTGCGTCTCTGTAACAGACACTGCAAGTGTCACTCCATTTCGACTTTCGACAGCTTCGATAAACCAATCACGCGAGAC
>JAGWRJ010000440.1 GCA_028869725.1 Alphaproteobacteria bacterium
GGTTGTTCGAGGACCAGAAGCGCTTCTCGACCTGCTTGGCCTGCGAGAGCATGCGCGACTGTTCCCACATCTTGACGAAGAAGATGTACCAGGTGCCAGCCGACATCAGACCCAGAATGACAATGATGCCGCGGGTAATGAAGCCACCCGTGTCCCACAACCGGCCAATACCATACGGGTTGGGGCCAGTCGGGGTCTTGGGCGGAGTGACCTTAGGCGGCGCCGGCGGCGTCGCAGGAGCAGCACCGTTCGCTGCACCATTGGCGTTGGCCGAACCCGGGGTCGTTGCCGAACCCGTGCTGTCGCTTGCAGTCGATCCCGGCGTTGCAGCCGAAGATGACGTGCCCGGAACGGCCGGGGTGGAGGCAGGCGTCGCCGCCTGCGTCGCCGGCTTGGCGGGGGTAGTCGTCTTGGCGAGAGCCTGACCGGCACCGATGCCGGACAGAAGGACGATGGCGGCAGCGATCGTCAAACCTTTGAAATTCATCTCTTAGCTACTCCGTAAGTGACCAGGGCGTTGTTCGGCCTGATGTGAGATCCTTGGGTTCGTCTAGAAGTTGTTCAAATCGAAGGTGTACCTGACCAGCGTCCGGCTCACGATCGGCTTTCCGTTTTTGGTCGCCGGATTATAACGCCAGTGGTCCTTCACCCAGTTCTTGGCGGCATCATCAAGGCGGGAATAACCGCTCGATTTCTGGATCGTGACGTTCAAAACCGACCCGTCGGTCCCAATCGTCACCATCATCAACACCGTGCCATGCTCACCCAGACGCGCCGAGATCGGCGGGTAAGGCGGCTTGGTATGGGTCGATTCGATCGCACGCGGCCCCACGATCTGTGCTGGCGGAGCTGGCGGCGGCGGTGCCGTGCGCACCTTAGACTGCACTGTAATCGAGTTGGTATTGTTCGACGGCTCGGAAATATTGATCTCCGGCGGCGGAACATAAGGCGGCGGCGGCTTGTTGAGCTGCGGCGGCGGCGGCGGCGGCGCCTTTTCCTTCGGCGGCGGCGCTTCCTTGACCACCTGGGCCTTGAACTCCTGCGGCAGCCGCTTGATGAAATTCTGCGCAAGCCCAGTGGCGAGCGCCCAAATGACTACGACATGCACCAGTATCACCACGCCGATCGCCACGAAGCGGCGAGGGGCGAAGGGATTGGACTGGAAGGCTCTAAGATCGTGATCCGGTTGCTGCATGGGATACTATAACCAAGGTTGACTGGGCCCGGCACAACGGCGCCGGGCCTGGTGATGATGGACCAGGCTCACGCTTACCCCTCCCCCGCGACGCGGGCGCGTCGCGCGTTTTTCCGTGTTCTTTGGACGTATCGTAATCATGCTTTTTCAACTCGGTCTAGGCATTTTGGTACATGACCGTGGCTTACGAGCAACTTTTCAGCAAGCTCCGGTCGTTCTGAAGCCCCACAATGCAAGGCAATTGCGGGACGCGCGATCCAATCTGCCCAGGCAGGCGCGCAGGATGCGGCGAATTGTTTCACCTCTTATACCTCACCAGCAATTCGGCGTAGCTACCCAACCGGTCAATCAGTGTGACCCGCGTATCACGCGATTGCGACAGATTATTATCCGCGCCGCGAGGCGCATTAGCAGACTGCAATAAACGGCAGATTGACGGAATTGGGCTAGAGGGGCTAGCGTTCAACTTCGCGCGAGGTTCCCGCAAGGGACGACCATACGGTCGTAGGGAACGCGGTGAGGCGTGCTGCAGCGTTGTGCAGCCTGACCAATTCCGTGGCTGTCCCCGCAACTGTTACCGGTAGCGCCCGTCTAAACGGCCACTGTCACGGCACATCTCGTGGCGGGAAGGCAGACGGAGCGCGCTTGATCCGGGAGCCAGGAGACCTGCCTCGTGCCGTCGTCGTGTGGCCGGTCGGGGTGTGCCGGAAACCGCGGAGATCACCGCCGAGACGACAGGCA
>JAGWRJ010000441.1 GCA_028869725.1 Alphaproteobacteria bacterium
CCAATCGCGTCTACATGGATGCCAACGCCACGACACCACTGTTGCCTGAGGTCGTGGAGGCGATGTGCCCCTACTGGACGGAGTCCTTCGGCAATGCCTCGTCGATTCATTTGGATGGACAGCGGGCGCGCACGGCGGTGGACCACGCGCGAGAGATTGTGGCCGAAGTCTTTCATTGCCATGAGGCTGAGGTTGTCTTCAACTCCGGTGGGACGGAGGGCGATAACACGGCAATCTTTGGCATGCTGCGGCCCGGCGACCACCTGATTACCACCTCGATCGAGCACTCGGCGGTGCTGCAGGCTGCGCGCAGGGTGGGGGGGGTAGGGGGGGTGGCTGTCACCTACGTCGACCCCGAGCCGAGCGGCCTGATTGACCCGGAAGCGATTCGCGCGGCGCTGCGGCCCGAGACGCGGCTCGTCAGCGTGATGCTGGCCAACAACGAAACCGGCGTGCTGCAGCCGGTGGAGGCGATTGGCCGGATTGCGGCCGAGGCCGGCGCGTTCTTTCATATTGATGCGGTGCAGGCCGCGGGCAAGGTTCCGCTGGATGTGCGGAAGATCGGTTGCCATCTGCTTTCGATTAGCGCGCATAAGATGCATGGGCCCAAGGGCGTGGGCGCGATGTTTGTGCGCCGGGGCACACCACTGGAGCCCCTGATTGTGGGCGGAAGCCATGAGCGGCGACGCCGCGCGGGAACGGAGAATGTGCCCGGCATTGTGGGACTGGGCAAGGCCGCTGAGCTGGCGATGTTGAGCCTGGAAGACGGCACATGGGAGCGGGTAGCCGCCCTGCGCGACCGGCTGCAAGCAGGTCTGCTCGGCCTGAGCGGAACGGGGCTGAACGGAGCCTGGCCGGACGGCACGCCCGTTGCGCGCGTGGCCAACACGACAAATCTCTGGTTCGATCATGTGGAGGGCGAGGCCCTGGTGATTGCGCTGGATCTGAAGGGCGTTGCCGTCTCCGGCGGATCGGCCTGCCACTCTGGCGCGACCGAACCGAGCCACGTGCTGCTCGCGATGGGCCTGGACAAGACGCGCGCGCGGGCAAGCCTGCGCTTCAGCCTGCTGAAAACCGCCACCGACGCCGATGTGGACCACGTGCTGCGCGTGGTGCCGGAGGCCGTGGAAAAGCTGCGCGCCGTCTCTCCGCTGGCCGCAGGAACGCTGGGCTGAGCTTGCCGCGCGGCGCCGGGTTCGAGCTCCGAGATGCTTCTGCATGGATTTCTCCTTCGATTCTCAGAATAGAGATTTCGCAGAATTAACCTGCAAATTTAAGCCTCTGATAAAAAGCGGCTTACAAGATTTTCCTCTTGACAGGCGGAAACTGCGGGCCGGCGCGGGGCTTCATTCCGGAATCGGACTGATTTGGTCGTATACTGAAACCAGTGATGCCTGAGCGAGAGACGATTGCGGTAGCCATGTCCGGAGGGGTGGACTCCTCGACGGCTGCGGCGATGCTGGCTCACGCGGGCGAGACTGTCGTGGGGCTGACCTTGCAACTCTGGGACCAGACGCGTCTGGCCGGGAAGCATGGCATTCCCGATGCGCCGAAGGCGGGCCG
>JAGWRJ010000442.1 GCA_028869725.1 Alphaproteobacteria bacterium
AAGTCGGCGGTCCGGGGCAGGCCCGGCTGAAGTCGGCGTCCGTGCTCGTGATCGGCGCGGGCGGGCTGGGCTCGCCCCTTATTCTCTATCTGGCTGCGGCTGGAGTGGGGCGGATCGGTGTGGTGGACTTCGATACCGTGGCCCTTTCCAATTTACAGCGTCAGATCGCGCACCGCAGCCAAGATGTAGGGTTGCCCAAGACCCTGTCTGCCGCCCGTGCGGCAGTCGCCATCAATCCCCATGTCGAGATCGTCCGCCATGATCTGCGGCTGACGGCCGAGACCGCGCCAGCCCTTCTGGGCGCCTATGACCTTGTTGCAGACGGCTCGGACAACTTTGAAACCCGGTTCATGGTTAATGACGCTGCCTACGCCAGCCGCCGCACCCTGGTGTCGGCAGCCGTGACCGCGTTTGACGGCCAGCTTGCTACCTTCAAGGCCCATGCTGGTGATTTTCCATGTTATCGATGTCTATTTCCGGCGCCGCCGCCGGCGGGCAGCGCACCCTCCTGCTCCGAAGCCGGTGTTCTGGGTGCAGTGGCCGGCGTGATGGGTACACTGCAGGCAGTTGAGGTGCTCAAGGAAATCCTGGGAATTGGCGAGAGCATGGCCGGCCGGCTCCTGATTTATGATGCACTTAGCGGGCGCATGCGCGATGTGAAGGTGCGCAAGGATCCACACTGCACGGTTTGCAGTTCAAGGGCTCAGGACAGAAATCCCAGAAACTCAGTCTCTTAACCAGTGTTTAAGCCGGTCCGAAGAATAGTGCGTACCGCTTTCAGTGGGTATCACTATCAAGGTGGGATTGGCATGGCTGGCGCCGCCAAGGAAGTTCATTTCGAAGTCTTTACGCGTCAGGGCGCCAGAGGCAGCTGGAAGCTGCACGAAGTTGTGCCGGTACGTGACGAGGCGGTGAGCATGGCGCGCAAGCTGCTGCAGACCGCAGCGGCGAGCGACGTCAAGGTGGTCAAGGAAACCTATGATGCCCAAAGCGGAGATTACCTCTCCCTGAAGATTTTCGAGGACGGCCAGAATCATAGCAGTGTCGATCCGGCGGCCGACGACGTCCCGTCAAGCTTGCCCTGCTTCAAGCCCGACGATCTTTACTCCTATCATGCCCGGGCAACGATCACGCGGCTCCTCAGCGAATATCTTGCCCGGCAGAAGATCACCATTACCGAGCTCATCCATCGCGCCGATGCACTGGAAAAGTTCGAAGCAACCGGAACCATTTATCAGCACGCGATTCAGCGCATTGCAGTGGCCCAGGCCGCGTCGACCAAAAAACCCGTTGCGCAGATCATCAAGGAGCTCAATGAGCTTATTACCAAGGCAATCGGTCGGGTGTACCGGGACCATCGCAAAGGCGTGTTTCCGAAGATTGCCCCTGAGCAGTTCTGCGCGTTTGCGATCAAGGTTTCCTCCGCAAGTAATGCCACCTACCTGATCAATGGCGCGATTGCGCGGCATCTCGCCGATGCCTCCGGCTGGGACGAAAAGCTTTCGCGTCTTCTGACGCTTCTGAGCGCCTGTGAAGAACAGGCTGCATCGCAGCCTCACGGACAACTTCTGCTGCGCACCTGCATCGATGCGATCACGGCGGAGATCCTGAGCGGCTCGGCGGCGTTACACGAACTGATCGGTAGCCATGAAAATCTGGGTGACGCCCTCTCCACACTTATTCACTTGTTTCTGGGTCAGTTCCGCACCGACAAGGATTGCGGGCAGGGCGTCGCTCTCCTGACCCGTCATTTCAAGTCCGATCTATTACCCGATGCGCGCACAGCGGTTGCAAATCGGGTGATGGCCGAGCTCAAGAGCAACAAGAAACTTACAGGCGATGATCTCCTTGACGAGATCGGCATGTTGCGCCGGATCGCCAACAAGCTGGTCCTCGGTCAGGGCAAATATCTCAGCCATGAAGACATCATCGCCGCTTTCACCCTAAGGTCGCAGCGCATGGTGACCTACGAGGTACTGGCCCGCTTTCTTGAGCCGATCGCTGCTGTCGACGAACGACTGGAAAAGCTTCTTCTTATCGAAGAGAGTATCATTGGTGCTGCCAACAAGCGTCAGCTTGCAGGCGTCATGCTGCCCATCGCTCAGGGGCAGGCGTTTGCCGCGCTGTTCCATGATGCGCAGACGCCGGTGCTGGCGCGTTTGCAGAGGCTTTGCGAACTGCAGGGGCGGGTGTTGCGTTCGACCATACCTGATCCCAAGCGCCGGGAACTCGCCGATGCGTTGGATCGGGTCGCCAGTGACGTTGAGACCAAGGCGCGCATACTCGACTCCCTTGCCGCCAAGCCAATGAACCCGGTCGAGAAAGTCCAAACCCTGATCAAGCTGCTGGGCAACGCCGTATTCACCGAAGGCTGTCTTGCGGCACGGGCGCGGGCCCAGACCCTGTCACTCGTTCAGCTACCAGGTTTTATAGCCGCCTATGCCGAGCATTCTGGCGCTGCGGAAACTGCCGCGCGCGCCGAGCTGATGGCAAGCCTGGCAAAGGTCGGTGTGGGCAACGAAGCCAAATCGGCCGCGGCCTAAGCCCGGCGGGCGTCCATGCAAGACGCGGGCGGACGGTTGTGCACCGAGCTCTAATGTGCGGCGTCCCAGTTGGCGGCTGCACGGGCTTCGACCACGAGCGGTACGGTCAGATTCACAGCCGGTAGCGCAGCCCGTTCCATCACCCGGGAAACGAGTGTGCAGGTCTCCTCTGCTTCCTCGCTTGGAACTTCAAAAACCAGTTCGTCATGGACCTGCAGCAGCATGGATGCGCTCAGTCCCGCGTCTGCCAGAGCTTTAGGCAGGCGGATCATGGCGCGGCGTATGATGTCGGCGGCGCTACCCTGTATCGGTGCGTTGATGGCGGCGCGTTCCGCACCGGCTCTCTGTCCGGGAATCTTTGAGGCGATTTCCCGGATGTGAATACGTCGTCCGAACAGGGTCTCAACGAAACCGTGCTCGCGGGCCAGATCCTTGGTCCGGTCCATATAGGTACGGATTCCGGGAAAGCGTTCGAAATAGCGCCGGATATAGGCGTTGGCCTCCTCGCGCTCGATGCCAAGCTGGTTGGAAAGACCAAATCCGGAAATCCCATAGACGATGCCGAAATTGATCGCCTTGGCCCGACGCCGAATGTCGGCCGGCATGCCTTCGATCGGAACGCCGAACACCTCTGATGCTGTCATCGCGTGAATATCAAGGCCGCGTGCAAACGCAGTTTTGAGGGCTGTGATATCGGCTATATGCGCCAGCAGGCGCAGTTCGATCTGGCTGTAGTCTGCGCTGACCAGAAGCTTTCCGCTGGGCGCAACGAAGGCTGTACGGATCTTGCGGCCGGCTTCCGTGCGGATCGGGATGTTCTGCAGATTGGGATCGCTCGAGGCGAGCCGGCCGGTCGACGTGGACGCCATCGCGAAGCTGGTATGGACCCGTCGTGTCTGCGGATTGACGTAGCCCGGTAGCGCGTCGGTATAGGTGCCGCGCAGCTTGGCGAGCTGGCGCCAGTCCAGAACCTTCTGGGCGAGCCCATGCCCGTCAGCTGCCAGGGTTTCGAGTGTGTCAGCATCGGTTGACCAGGCTCCGGTCTTGGTCTTTTTCCCGCCCGGCAGCGCGAGCGTCCCGAACAGGATGTCGCCGAGCTGTTTGGGTGAGGCAATGTTGAAGCTCTGGCCGGCGTCGTGATGAATCTGTCGTTCGAGGTCAGCCATCTCGCTGGCAAATTCATTGGAGAGCCGGCGCAGCAGATCGGTGTCGATGGTGATACCGGCCTCTTCCATGGCGGCAAGAACGGCAACGAGGGGTCGTTCCAGTGTCTCGTACACTGTGAGCTTGCCCTGTGCGATCAGTTGCGCCCTGAGCAGACAATGAAGGCGGAACGTGACATCTGCATCTTCGGCCGCGTAGCGTGTCGCAGCCTCAAGGCCAACTCGGTCAAATCCGATCCTGTCTTTGCCGGTGCCCGTTACCTCCTTATAGGTGATGGGCGCATGCTGAAGATGATGCATCGACAGCTCGTCCATTCCATGTCCGTGCAGGACGGAATCGAGCACATAAGACATCAGCATCGTATCGTCGAACGGCGTCACATGAATCCCGCGACGCGCCAAAATCAGATAATCATATTTCATATTCTGGGCGATCTTGAGGACGCCCGGATCCTCGAGCAGAGGCCGGAGCGCGGTCAGAACCTCGCTCTCTGACAGCTGGCGGATCTCTTCGCGCTGCGCAAAATCAAGACCCTCGGGATGGGTATGGCCGCAGGGAATGTAGCAGGCCTCACCAGGGGCCACGCACAGCGACACGCCACACAGCGACGCCTGCATCGCATCGAGTGACGTTGTCTCGGTGTCGACGCAGACACGGGCTGTTTCATGGGCGCGCGCCACCCAATGGGCGAGGCGATCCTTGCTCGTCACGCACTCATAGCTCTCGTAGGCAATGGCACGCAGAACCACGCCACGGTCCATTACCGCACCCGGCTTGCCGCCCGCATCAACGCCCCCGAAGTTGCCCGTTTTTGGGGAAGACTCTTCGGGCACAGGGCGGGGAGCCGGCTTTGCCTGAGCGCGGACTGCCGGATCCGCGCTTGGCGCGATCCGCTCGATATCATCAATGCCAAAATGCGTGGCAGCCCTGCGGGTCAGGGTGGCAAACTCCATGGCCTTCAGAAAGCCGATCAGCTGCGAGGGCTCTGGCTCGTG
>JAGWRJ010000443.1 GCA_028869725.1 Alphaproteobacteria bacterium
CGGCAGATCAAGTTGATACGTACGAGCACATGCGATCGCCTCGTCATAACCTGCATCCGCATGACGCATCACGCCACTCGCCGGATCGTTCCACAACACCCGCGCAATCCGCCGGGCTGCAGCCTCGCTGCCATCGCATACTACGACCATGCCTGCATGCTGGGAAAACCCCATCCCCACTCCACCACCATGGTGCAGCGAGACCCAGGTCGCACCGCTCGCACAATTGAGCAGGGCATTCAGCAGCGGCCAGTCTGAAACTGCATCAGAGCCGTCCTTCATGGCTTCGGTTTCGCGATTGGGAGAGGCGACCGACCCTGAATCAAGATGGTCACGCCCGATCACAATCGGCGCCTTGAGTTCACCTGTGGCCACCATCTCATTGAAGGCCAGGCCGACGCGGTCACGTGCACCGAGGCCAATCCAACAGATCCGCGCCGGCAATCCCTGAAACGAAATGCGCTGCTGCGCCATGTCGAGCCAGGTATGCAGATGCGGATCATCCGGGATCAATTCCTTGACCTTGGCGTCGGTACGCCGGATGTCTTCGGGGTCACCGGACAGAGCGGCCCAGCGAAAGGGGCCTATCCCGCGACAGAACAAAGGCCGGATATAGGCTGGCACAAAGCCCGGAAAGGCGAACGCGTCTTCGACACCGGCCTCAAGGGCCATCTGACGGATATTGTTTCCGTAGTCGAAGGTCGGAATCCCCTGCCGGAAAAAGCCAAGCATGGCCCGGACATGCTCGGCCATGGACGCCTTGGCGGCCTTCGCCACAGCAGCCGGATCAAGCTCACGGCGCTGGTGCCACTCATCGAGCGACCAGCCCTTGGGCAGATACCCGTTCACCGGGTCATGCGCACTCGTCTGGTCCGTGACGGCATCCGGGCGGATGCCCCGGCGCAGAAGTTCGGGCAGTACCTCGGCGGCATTGCCCAGAAGTCCAACTGATATCGGCGTGCCCGCCTGGCGGGCGCGCGTGATGCGTTCCAGCGCGTCATCGAGAGAGTGTGCGCGCACATCGAGATAGCCCGTCTTCAGTCGCATATCGATGCGCGAGGGCTGACATTCCACCGCGAGCATTGATGCTCCTGCCATGGTAGCGGCCAGGGGCTGTGCGCCACCCATGCCGCCCAAGCCGGCTGTCAGGATCCATTTGCCATCGAGGCGTCCGCCATAATGTCTGCGTCCCATCTCGGCAAAGGTTTCATAGGTACCCTGCACGATACCCTGGCTTCCGATATAGATCCAGGATCCGGCCGTCATCTGGCCATACATCATCAGCCCCTTGCGATCGAGCGCATGGAATGCGTCCCAGGTCGCCCAGTGTGGAACCAGATTGGAATTGGCGATCAACACCCGCGGCGCATCTTCGTGGGTCCTGAATACGCCGACTGGCTTTCCCGACTGCACGAGCAGCGTCTCGTCTCCTTCCAGACGCCTCAGCGCGGCAACGATCCGATCAAAGCTCTGCCAATCGCGCGCCGCGCGCCCGATTCCACCATAGACCACAAGCTCCTCGGGCCGTTCTGCGACCTCAGCATCGAGATTGTTCATGAGCATGCGCAGCGGCGCTTCGGTGAGCCAGCTCTTCGCACTCAGCTGTGAACCGCGAGGCGCTCGGATATGTCGGGAATTGTCGAAGCGGTTCATGTAGCCCTCGCAAAAGTCAGACAGTGTTCCAGTATGCGCGCCAGGGTAGCACGCAACGGCGTGGCATAGGCTTCGTCATACGATACCGGCCAGGTCTTCGGCGTAAGTGGCCCGTCCGGCTCGTGCAGATAGCCGCGACAGGCCAGTTCCATCTGGATGGCATGCACGCCTGCCTCCGGCCTGCCATAATGGCGGGTGATCCAGCCCCCCTTGAAGCGGCCATCGGTGATATGACTGAGGCCCGACCTGGCACACAGTTCTTCCACGCCCCTCGACAGGGCCGTAGCGCAGCTCTGCCCACCATTTGTGCCGATATTGAACTGCGGCAACAGGCCTTCAAACAGGCGCGGCACACGCGAGCGGATCGCGTGCGCATCATAAAGGACGATCTGAGAATACCGGCCACGCAGGCGGGCAATCTGATCGCACAGCACCTGATGGTAGGGATCAAAAAAGCGCGCCCGACGCCGCTCGATTTCCGCAGGCTGCGGATCACTGCGATAAAGCCGTTCACCGTCAAACGTTTCGGTCGGACAAAGTCCAGTCGTGGTCTGTCCCGGATACAGCGATACGCCAGATGGATCGCGGTTAACATCGATCACCGTGCGACAGATGCGCGTGCGTACAACAGTGGCACCCAGGTCGACAGCAAAATCGTAGAGCTTGTCCACGTGCCAGTCGGCATCGCAGCGCGCCCGCCAGCCGTCATTTAAGTGGGCCTCGATATCGGGCGGGATCAGGGTACCGGTATGCGGCAGCGACACGAGGAGCGGCGCTTCGCCTTCAGAAAGTTCGATGAAATCAGCTGTCATGGCCATTGCGAACACGTTGATGAAGCGGATTAAAGCCCATCCGATAGACGAGTTCTGCCGGCTCCGTCACATTCCAGATCGCCAGATCGCAGATCTTCCCGGGCTCCAGCGCGCCGAGTTCCCGTTCAAGTCCGAGCGCCATCGCGGCATGGACGGTAACAGCGCGCAGACACTCCTCTACGCGAAGCCGGAACAGAGTTGCGCCCATGTTGAGAACCATGAGCAGCGAGGTAAGCGGGGAGGTGCCCGGATTACAGTCACTGGCCAGGGCAATCGCCAGTTTGAGCCTTCGCATGGTCTCGACCGGAGGCGGATGGGTATCACGCAGAAAGTAATAGGCGCCAGGCAGAAGAACCGCGACCGTTCCGGCCCGGGCCATCGCTTCAAGTCCTAACGCGCTTGCATGTTCCAGGTGGTCGGCCGAAAGCGCGCCAAAGCGCGCGGCCAGTCCCGCGCCTCCGCTGTCAGAGAGCTGGTCAGCATGCAGCCGCACCTTTAGTCCTGCGGCCGCTGCGGCATCGAATAGCTGTGCGATCTCGTCAGGCGTAAAGGCAATACTCTCGCAAAATCCGTCGACGGCGTCAGCCAGATCCCCAAGATGAGGCAGCATGGCGCAAACCTCTTTCAGATAGCCGCGCCGGTCCGATCCGAATTCGGGAGGCACACTATGCGCACCCAGAAAGCTCGTCATCACGCGCACATCGCGCCGCTCTGCAAGCCGGCGCGCAGCGCGCAACTGTTTGGTTTCATGCGCGAATGAAAGCCCATAGCCCGATTTTATCTCGATCGTCGTTACACCTTCCGCGAGGAGAGCATCCAGCCTCGGCAGGGACTGCGTGATCAATTCTTCCTCGCTGGCTTGCCGTGTCGCCTTGACTGTCGCAGCGATTCCACCACCAGCCCTGGCGATCTCCTCGTAGCTCGCGCCTCCAAGGCGCAAGGCGAATTCGTGCGCACGATCGCCTGCATGAACCAGGTGCGTATGGCAGTCGATAAGGCCCGGCGTGATAAGGCGACCCTCGCAGTCAATACGCTCATCTGCGGTGAAGCCGCTGAATTCCTGCGCAGTTCCGGCATAGACAATGCGCGGCCCGGCACACGCCACCACACCGTTCTCAACAAGACCAAGCCCGTCACCCGACATGGTCGCGAGCCGGGCGTGGTGCCACAGGCGGCGCTTGGCGTTTGGAGCAAACATGTCTAGGGATAGGCCGAGGAAGATAGGTTTGTCCATGGCCGAGCCGATATCCTTGTGGTTCGAAGCCGCGCTTCTGCCCGAAGGCTGGTCCAACCATGTGCGACTGAGCCTTGCGGACGGGCTCATCTGCGCTGTGAAGAGCTCCACCCCACGGGCCCCAGGCGAGCCCAACCACGGGATCGCAATTCCGGGGCTTTGCAATCTGCACAGCCACGCCTTTCAGCGTGGTATGGCAGGTCTTGCTGAAACCAGCGGCCCCGGCGGAGACGACTTCTGGAGCTGGCGTGAGGTGATGTATCGCTTTCTCGACCGGCTTCAGCCGGAGGACGTGCAGGCGATTGCGGCGCTGGCCTATGTCGAAATGCTTGAAAGCGGTTTCACACGGGTCGGCGAATTTCACTATCTGCATCATGGACCTGATGGCATTCCCTATGACGGTCGTGCGCAAATGGCAGAGGCCATTGTTGAGGCGGCCCAGGAAAGTGGTATCGCACTTACGCTTCTGTGCTGCTTCTATGCGCATTCCGACTTCGGGGCCCAGCCACCAAAGCCCAGCCAGCGACGCTTCATCAACTCGCTCGACGGATTTGCCGAACTCTTCGCGCAGAGCAGCTCCGCACTGCGAGGGCTGGCTGATGCCAATATCGGGATTGCCCCACATTCTTTGCGTGCAGTGACGCCTGAAGAGCTTTCGCAGTTGCTACTGTTATCTTCCACAGCTCCGCTGCATATCCATGCCGCAGAACAGATTCGCGAGGTGGAAGCATCACGTGCCTACCTGGGTGCTTCGCCTGTTCACTGGCTGATCGATCACGCCGGCGTCGACGGACGCTGGTGCCTTGTTCACGCCACGCATATGACACCCTCAGAGGTTATCGCACTGGCCCGGAGCAAGGCGGTCGCCGGCCTGTGCCCGCAGACAGAGGCCAATCTCGGCGATGGCATTTTTCCTGCACGCGACTATCTCGGTGCCGGTGGACGTTTTGGGCTTGGCACCGATTCCAACATCCTCATCGATGCAGCAACCGAACTGCGCGGCATCGATTATGCCCAGCGTCTCAATCTGCGTCGGCGCAATATGCTGGCGCAGGGCGCATCAAGCGGCCGGACCCTCTTTGACGCCGCGCTCACAGGCGGCGCACAGGCACTCGGGGTTCCTGGCAGCGGACTTGCGGTCGGAGCTTCCGCCGACATCGTGGCCCTCGATGCCGCGGATGTCGCCATCACCGCCCGGCGGGGCGACCCTGTTCTCGACGGCTGGATCTATGCGGGCCGCTCGACACCCATAAGAAGTGTCTGGCGCCGGGGTCGCCGGGTCGTCACAAAGGGCAGGCACGTGGCGCGCACACAGATCGCCAGACGTTACCGAAAGATTCTCCCGCGGCTCATGTCGTAATTGCTGCCTATTGGCGCAGGTGTTTGCTATTTGTGGTAGGAGGAGACTTCCGGGAACCTGGCTTGACACACACCCCCCTGCTCGATGGCGCCAGTCAACCTGCCGCTCTTTCGGTTGACCATGGGCCGACCTTGCGCGTAATCGCCAAGGGCGACTGGGTGATCAGCGAAGCCGCGCGGCTCGATGACCTGCTGCGGGACCTCAGCCCCTCCGGCGCCGCAACTGCCGAAATCGATGCCCGGCAGATCACCCGTCTGGACACGGCCGGAAGCTGGCTGCTGCTACGTACCCAGGCAGCCCTGGAACACACTGGCCTGCCACGGCCGGCGCTTCTTGTGCCCTCGCGCTATGAGGGCCTGGTGTGGAAGGTCGGCGAAGACCTCAACTGTCACGAGGCCCCCCCTCGCAGCCGCGCGCGCGATCTCTATGCCTTTCTGGAGCGTATCGGCCGCGAGACCTTGCGCATTCTCAATCAGGGCTACCAGATCGTCGGCTTTCTAGGGAATATCACTGTTGAAACGGCCGAAGCAGTGGTGCAGCCCCAGCGCGTGATTCCCTGGCCCGCGCTTGCGCGGCAGATTGAGGAATGTGGCCTGACGGCACTGCCCATTCTGGGACTACTGGCCTTTCTTCTCGGTATTGTAATTGCCTACCAGGGTGCAGATCAGCTCAGGCGGTTCGGGGCCGAGATCTTCACCGTCAATCTTCTTGGCGTAGCGGTACTGCGCGAGATTGGCGGTCTTATCGCCGCCATCATCGTGGCAGGACGCTCCGGATCCGCCTTTACCGCCCAGATTGGCACGATGCGCGTAAACGAAGAAATCGACGCGATGCAGACCATGGGTCTTAACGTCGCCGAGCTGCTGGTTCTACCGCGCGTTCTGGCGCTAATGGTCGTTCTGCCACTCCTTACTTTTTATGCCGACGTCATGGGGCTCATCGGCGGCTATGTAATGACCTACAGTGATCTGGGATTGACCTTTCCGGCCTTTCTGCGACAGCTGCAGTCGGCCGTGAATATCGACACCCTTATGGTGGGCCTGATCAAGGCTCCTTTTTTTGCCGCAATCATAGGACTCGTGGGCTGCTTTGAGGGACTTCGCGTTGAGCGCAACGCGGAGAGCGTGGGTCGGCTAACGACACGGTCTGTCGTCGAATCCATTTTTCTTGTGATCGTCTTTGATGCCGGGTTCTCTATCCTGTTTTCGGTTCTCGGTTTCTGATCCGATGGCGACAGGTACGACAGAGCAAGAGGTGGTAGTCCGCATTCGCGGCCTCGTGAACGCATTTGACGAAAATGTGGTTCACGATCACCTCGATCTGGACCTTTATCGTAGCGAGGTGCTTGGGGTCGTCGGCGGCTCGGGCACCGGCAAGTCTGTCCTGCTGCGATCAATAGTAGGGTTAACCTCTCCAAAATCAGGCTCCATCGAGGTCTTCGGCCAAGAAACTTCCCGTTTGTCACCACGCGAGCTGCTGGCTATCCAGCTGCGGTGGGGCGTCCTGTTTCAGGAGGGGGCACTCTTCAGTGCACAGACGGTGGCGGAAAATATCCAGGTACCACTTCGCCGCTACACCGGCATGAACCAGAAACTGATGGACGAGATCGCCGCCATGAAGATCCATCTCGTGGGCCTGCCTCCTGACGCGTCGGCCAAGTATCCGGCCGAACTGTCCGGTGGCATGCGCAAGCGTGCGGGCCTTGCCCGAGCCCTGGCTCTTGATCCGGAACTGCTTTTCCTCGATGAACCGACGGCGGGGCTGGATCCCATCTCTGCCAATCACTTTGACGAATTGATCCGCGGGTTGCAGAAGAGTCTCGGCCTTACCGTATTTCTCGTCACTCACGATATCGATACGCTGCGTGCGACGTGCGATCGGGTCGCTGTGCTCCTGGGCAAATCAATCCGCACCGGCACCATACGCAACCTGGTTCAGGATCCGGATCCCTGGATCCAGGAGTACTTTTCGGGCGTGCGCGGCCGAGCGGCGCTGGCGGAGGGCTGAGCATGGAAACCAGAGCCAATTACGTTGCGGTGGGAGCCTTCGTGCTTTCCTGCTTCCTCGGACTGATCATTGCCGCCCTGTGGCTCGCTGGAACCCAGTACAGCCAGGAAGGAGCCCACTACGAAGTGTTCTTTACTGGCTCCGTCACCGGTTTGGGTAACGGCACGCCCGTACGCTACAATGGCATCGATGTCGGGCGCGTAACCGCACTCAAATTCGATCCGGAAAATCCCAAGCAGGTGATCGCCTTCCTCGAGGTGGTTCCTACTTTGCGTTTGCACTCAGATTCGGTTGCGACGATTGCAACCATGGGCCTGACGGGTGGCGCCTATGTAGAAATCGAAGGCGGGACCAAGAACTCCCCGATCCTGACTGCACGGCCCGGCACCGAATACCCCGTCATCCCATCCAAGCAGTCGACGCTGCAGGAACTCGCGAACAGCGCGCCAGGACTGGTCGCCAAAGTCAATCGCATCAGTAATGCCCTGGAAAAGGTCCTCGACGACAAAAACCGGAAGGCACTGGCCGAGATTCTCCAGAATACAGACCGGGTGACCTCCGCCATGGCCGCCAAAAGCGCTGCTCTGGAAGGCACGATCGACAATCTTCAGCAGGCCTCGATCGAACTCAATCGCAACCTGAAAACACTTCAGGTAACACTTGATAATTCGAATAAGGCAGTGATCGCCATCCGCCACTTGTCCTTGAACGCCAATCGCATGGTCGATGGCAATACCAGCCAGCAGATCGACGAACTTCTGGCCCAGACGCGCAGCGCCGTGGCCAGCCTGAGACGGCTTGCCAATACCCTGCAGGATGAGCCTTCCAGTCTGATTTTCGGCGTTCGACGCAAGGGATATACACCACGATGACGCAAACCGTTCGTACCCTCGCCCTGGTACTAGCACTGAGCCTGCTGTCTGGCTGCAGCGTAGAGAGCCTCATCAATCGACCACCACCGCCCCAGATCTATCTACTGCGACCAAAGCTGGGCGCCAGCGTCGGCCCGCGGGTTTCCTGGGCATTGTCGATTGGCGAACCAAGCGCTCCGTTCAGTCTGTCATCGCGTCGTATCGCCATTCAGCGCTCTGCCGATACGCTGGATTTTTACGCCGATGCAGCATGGCAAGATCGCACACCCGAACTTCTGCAGCGCTTGACGCTGGAAGGATTTGAAGACAGCGGCCGCATCAGCGCTGTAGCGAGAGAAGACAGCGGACTGCACACAGACTATTTGCTGCAAATCGATTTGCGCAGATTTGAGGCCAGATACGGCGGTGCCCAAGATGCTCCGGTAGCCGAGGTTGCAATGACAGCACGTCTAATTCGCCTCTCTGATCGTAAAGTGGTGGCAACCACGGTCATCCATACGACCGCACCAGCTCAAGCCAATTCCATTCCGGCCGCCGTGAGCGCCTTTGACGCCGCAACGGGGAAAGCTGTCCAACAGCTTGTAGCCTGGACACTCGCAGCCCCGGGCAGCTGAGGGCTCGCCTCAGCGGCAAGGCTAGCGCTCAAAGTCAAAGCAGCAGTGTTCTGACCAAAGCTGCGGCGCTGCCGTTGCGTCAACGACGGCGAGCGAGGTCGCGTGCGCCTTTCGCCTCCATTTCCGGTCACCCAGCAGTTGAACGGCGTCCCCGCTTGCCTAGACTGACCGGCAAGACACATGGAGACCTCGAACATGCGCAATCGCCTGACTGATCTGCTTGGCATCGCCTATCCCATCGTTCAGGCGCCCATGGGCTGGATCGCCCGATCAAAACTGGCCTCTGCAGTATCCAACGCTGGCGGCATGGGCATCATCGAAACCTCGTCGGGCCAGCTGGAAGACGTGCGTGCCGAAATCAGGAAAATGCGTGAGCTCACCGACAAGCCGTTCGGGGTCAATATTGCGCAGGCCTTCGTGCGCGATCCCGACATCGTCTCCTTCGTCATCGATCAGGGCGTGCGTTTCGTCACCACATCGGCCGGCGATCCCAAACGCTACTGCTCGGCACTGAAAGAAGCCGGCCTGACAGTCTTTCATGTCGTCCCCTCACTCAAGGCGGCGCTGCGCGCGCTCGAGGCCGGCGTCGATGGACTGGTCGTCGAAGGCGGTGAAGGCGGAGGCTTCAAAAACCCGCGCGAGGTTGCCAGCATGGTGCTGCTGCCTCTTGTCTGTTCAAGGACCGACAAGCCGGTCATCGCTGCCGGCGGCATGGTCGATGGCCGCAGCATGGCCGCAGCATTTGCACTGGGCGCCGAGGGCATCCAGATGGGAACACGCATGGTGTCAGCGCAGGAGTCCCCTGTGCACGAAAACTGGAAGCAGGCGATCGTCGCCGCCGAAGAGACCGATACAGTGTTTCTCAACCGCTTCGGACCCGGACCTGCTCTGCGTGCGCTGCGGACGACGCGTACCACGACACTCGAAAAGGAACCCGCAGACAACATCATGGGAGAATTCCGCAACATCCTTGACCTCTACTTTGGCGGCGACCTGGAAGCGGCGATCCCCCTTACCGGACAGGTGGCCGGACGCATCGACGAGATCAAGCCGGTTGCCCAGATCATCACCGAAACTGTGCGCGAATGTGAGCAGATACTGGACCGCCTGGCCCGCGCCTATCCCGTGCACTGAGGCACGTCAGGGTCAGGGGCTGCGCAGGCCTGGCGGAACCGAAACCAGAACCGCCAGCGGCAATTGTGCAAAGAGGTCGGCACAGCGCAATGAGGTCACCGGCTGTCCAAGGAGCACGTCCTGCCACCTGCCCTCCTCACGTATCCGGGTACCACCCCAGAATTGGCCTGATGGCAGCAGGCTATGGGCTGCGATGCTGTCGATATCTACACGCAGCGGAACAGCCACCAGTAGACGCTCGTTTCCATGTTGCCGCCGGAATGCGAGCACATGCGTGCGCCTGCGCCCCTCGACCGCAAGCGGAACATAATCGCCCTTCTCGAAGAGCGCAGCATAGCGGCTACGCAGGGCAAGAAGCTCGCGC
>JAGWRJ010000444.1 GCA_028869725.1 Alphaproteobacteria bacterium
CGCGTATGAAAACATTCACCCCAACCGAGCTCGGCGAGCTTGCACCTGCATCCCCAGTTTAGCGCCCCAATCCACGATATTTTTTTGGAAAAACTTTGACGGTATTTCTGACGGTATGGAGGGATTTTCTCCAATAATTTCAAGGGCTGTGGATCCTCCCGCCCCAGCCAAAACCGATCGGGTCTATTCCGGTCACGTGGGTGACGGTCACCCATCTGTCAGGAAGAGCGATCGTGGTCTTGGACCGCATCCCTAGAATAAGGCGCGCGAAAAAGGTGACTGCTTTCCTTATGTGGTAGCGCTGTTAGAGCCCTGCACTAGCAAGCTGGACGCAGCTCCGGCTCATGGAGTACTGCATGATAGATCGACGGGTCTGCGCCCTCTTGAGCATACCCAAAGTTGGGAGTGAGCGATGGAGTTCGACGATGTGATCCTGAACCGGCGCAGCATCCGCGGCTATCGACCTGACCCGGTGCCACGTGCGCTGATCGAGGAAGTCATAGCTCTGGTGATGCGCGCGCCGTCCTCCTACAACAGTCAGCCGTGGCATTTCCATGTAATTTCGGGTGAACCGCTGGCACGAATACGCGCCGGAAATGTCGAACGAATGATGGCGGGAGTACCTGAGTCGCGCGAGTTCCGCACAGGCTCCGCCTATGCCGGAGCGCATCGCGAGCGTCAAGTTGGCGTGGCTAAGCAATTGTTCGCGGCGATGGGGATCGCGCGGGAGGACAAGGCCGCACGGGAGGACTGGGTAATGCGCGGGTTCCGTCAGTTCGACGCGCCTGTCTGCGTGATTATCACCTTTGACCGCGTGCTCGCCGGTAGCGACGATCCCATCTTCGACTGTGGCGGTGTGGCCAACGCGCTTGTGAATGCAGCGTGGTCTCGCGGTCTTGGTACCGTTATCAATAGCCAGGGCATCATGCAGTCGCCTGTCGTGCGCGAGCACGCGGCGATTCCGGACGGTGAAGTGATCATGAAAAGTATCGCACTGGGTTGGCCTGACCCAGGCTTTCCGGCAAATGCGGTCATGTCCGAGCGCAAGCCCTTGACTGAAGCGCTGCGCTTCGTCGGCTTCTCCGACGAGTAAGTCGAGCTTGCCGCAACGCAACCAGCCAGGTTGCCACAGAGCGCGGATCGTTCCGGCCCACCAACATTCAGGTAAACAGCATGTGTTCGGCCGGAGCATCGACGAACCCCGCTACCATGTGGTGACACAAAGTTCGCAATCCTGAGTGCAGGAATCGAGCCGATCCTCCCGCACGGCATGCATCAAGGTCAGCGGCTAAGCCCTCGGCACAGATCGCGGCAGGAAATCTCTGAGGGCGCAGACAACAACGATCAGCACTAGCGGCGGGTCAACATGCCGAACGTTGCAGCCATCTCACGAAGCATGCTCATGCAGCCGCGCTCCACAAGCTCCTCGTACCAACGCGAAAGCGATGATCGTTCGCCAAATTTCAGGGCACCATAGCCGACAGGATCGAAGTAACCGAGAAAGGCAGTTATATCAGCGGCCGTAAAGCGCTCGCCTGCAACACCGAATTTCTGAGGTATGGACCGGATTTTTTCTAATAATGTCAATGCCTGTGGATTCTCCCGCCCCAGCCAAGCCAACGATTGCGTTGCCATTTTGGAGGATCTCGGTGGACGCCAGTATCCTGCCCCCCGTTTAAGCTGATGTGTGCCCAAGGGCTGCCTCAGCGCTGGCGTGTTCACGGCCTGTTCAGCAAAAGAAGCGACGCGTTCAAAAGCGACGCAAATGCCACCCAGATAGCATAGGGGACGAAAAGCCATGCCCTTGGCGGGTCCTGCCGCCAGGACAGGGCAATGAAGAAAAGAATGGTCATGAGGAGCAACAGCACAATGGCCAGTGCAAGACCCATAAGGTGAGCCGCGAAGAAGACCGGAGACCACAGAAAATTTAGGCCAAGCTGTAACACCCACAGCTTCATAGGCCACCCGCCGCGATCGCGCTCGAATGTTCGCCAGCCTGCAATTGCTATCAGCACATAGAGAAGAGTCCAGATCGGCGCAAACACCCAATCAGGCGGATTGAATGGCGGCTTCGTAAGTGCCGCATACCATTGACCCGGAGCCGTCAAAAAACCAATGACGAGGCCTCCGCCTACAACAAGGATCACAAACAAAGCACGGGTTGAAACGCGTGTCATGTCTTTCATCCACACTGTTCCGGCTGCTCGGAGTGCAATTCCTTCCCAAATACACGATACCGTTCATTGGGCACGAATTCCACAGCTGCTAGAGCCGCAACCCGACCCACGCAGTCAACACCCGTACAGTAGACCTCTCATCCTCCAGTACAGGGCTGGATTTCACTTCATTAGCGCAGCAGATGAATGCCATTCCACGGCATCGCTAAACATGTCACACCGACACGACACCGGCACCAATCCGGTGCTGCGAGTCCGGACAAGAACTTTTGATAGGATCAGATTCAGCTTTTCAACTTCAAATTCTGCTTTTCAGGCAGCTTTGGATATACGCCAGGCTGGCAACACCTGTCCGCTCGGCGTGACGGGCCGAGGGCTAATTCAGATTTACCATTACGTGGCGCGCCACTGAGTAATCTTCCAGTGCACAGATACTAAGATCTTTACCGTATCCCGAGTGTTTGAGACCGCCATGGGGCATCTCATTGACCAGCATGAAGTGGCAATTGACCCAGGTGCAGCCATACCTCAATTGGGCAGCAGCTTTCATTCCCCGCCTGATATCCCGGGTCCAAACGGACGATGCAAGCCCATAGTCTGATTCATTCGCCCAGGCGATTGCCTCTGCTTCATCTACAAAGCGGGTTACAGAAACCACCGGCCCAAAGATTTCGCGCCGCACGATTTCATCGGTCTGCTGTGCTCCAGCGACCACGGTCGGCTGGTAATAGAATCCTGCTCCCGTCGCCTGATTGCCACCAGTTGTGATTTCGATATGTCGCAGTTCTCGGGCCCGTTCGACAAACCCGCTGACGCGCTCCCGCTGACGGGCCGAGATCAATGGACCAATTTCATTATCCTCGTCTCGTGCCGCTCCATAAGCGATCCGCGACACAGCATTCGAAAGATCGGCAACAAGCCTGTCATAGATTTTTTGGCCAGCATAGACCCGGCAAGCTGCAGTGCAATCTTGACCAGCATTATAATAACCAAAGCTGCGCAATCCGCTGACCACCGCATCCAGATCAGCATCGTCAAATACAATTACTGGCGCCTTTCCGCCTAATTCCAAATGCGTACGTTTGATCTGGGCTTGAGCGGCAGCTAGCACCTTGCGACCGGTTCCTACATCTCCCGTCAACGAGATCATCGCTATCCCAGGATGAGTGATTAAATGCTGCCCAACGCTGTCGCCACGCCCCGTAACAACATTGACAACACCTGACGGAAAAACCTCGCTCATCTGTGCGGCAAGCTTAAGTGCCGTCAACGGCGTTTGCTCTGACGGCTTTAATACAATGGTATTGCCGGCAGCGAGCGCCGGAGCGAGCTTCCAAGCCGCCATCATCAAGGGATAATTCCAAGGTGCCACAGATCCAACGACACCAATAGCATCACGACGGATCATGGAGGTAAATCCGGGAAGATATTCGCCAGCGAGCGGACCCTGCAGGGTTCGAGCGGCTCCCGCGAAGAACCTGAAACAGTCGACAATAGCAGGTAGTTCGTCGTTCAGAACCAAGTGTCTAGGCTTGCCGCAATTAAGCGCCTCAAGATCTGCATAGACCTCCGCCTCCATTTCGATGAGGTCAGCGAGTTTAAGAAGTGCCGCAGCGCGCTGCGCTGGAGACGTACGTGCCCACTCGTCGAAGGCACCGCAAGCCGCAGCCACTGCCCGATCCACTTGTTCCCGAGAGGCTTCCGCCACCTCCGCAATGACAGCACCGGTGCGCGGATTGAGAACCCGCTCATTCGCGCCCGCTCCGACTTCCAGCGCCGCTCCGATCAAAAGGCGAACTTCCATTACCATCTCCACGTTTCAAACAGAGGTTGACAGATTTGCGATCACAGGTCCAGAAATAGCCGGTCGATAGCGGGGGCGCATATGAATATCGAGAGCTCAGATGCTGATGCCGCGCAGCTCGCAGCGCTCGGCTATGCACCAAAATTCGACCGCTCCATGAGCCTGTGGGAAAATTTTGCCCTAGGTTTTACCTATCTTTCCCCGGTCGTAGGTGTGTACTCAGTGTTCGATCTGGGTCTGTCCACCGGTGGCCCTCCCATGTTTTGGTCTTATTTTTTGGCCGGCGGTGGCCAGCTTCTGGTCTGTCTGATCTTCGGAGAAGTGGTATCACAATTTCCGATTTCGGGCGGCCTCTACCCATGGGCAAGGCGCCTGGTAGGCAAGCGCTGGGCCTGGATGGCAGGCTGGATTTATGGATGGGCTCTGTTTACGACCATCGCGGCTGTCGCGGTCGGTGCGGGTCCGTTTCTGGCGACCTTGCTAGGCTTTCAGGACACCCCCACCATTACCACCCTGGTGGCACTTGGCCTCATTCTGCTGTCGACATTGATCAATCTTGCCGGCACCAAGCTCCTGGCTCGCGTTGCCATGTTCGGGTTCATCTGCGAAATCATTGGTGCGATTGTGGTGGGCACGTATCTGCTTCTCTTTCAGAGGCATCACGGCTTCACAGTCGTCTTCAACACCTATGGTGTTGGACAGGGTAGCAGCTATTGGCCCTATTTCATGGCGGCAGCCGTTGTCGGCCTGTTCACATGCTACGGGTTTGAGGCCTGTGGAGACGTCGCAGAAGAGACGCCCAACCCTGGACAGGCCATTCCCAAAGCCATGCGGATGACGATCTACGTCGGCATGTCTGCCGCCGCCTTTGTCTGCCTTGCCCTCATATTGGCACAGCCTGACATTGGAGGCGTGATATCCGGCCAGATAACGAATCCTATCGAACGATTGCTGTTATCGGCATTCGGCTCGGTAGGCTCGCGGCTGGTGGTCGCCGTGGTAATGGTATCTTTTATGTCGTGCATTCTGAGCCTGCAGGCGGCGACAAGCCGTCTTGTCTTCGCATACGCGCGCGACAAGATGATCGTGGCCAACACCTTTCTGTCCAGCATATCTCCGCATACCCACGTGCCAACTCGAGCATTGGGGATGTCAGGTATCATCGCTGCCATCATCGTTTGCCTAGGCCTGTTC
>JAGWRJ010000445.1 GCA_028869725.1 Alphaproteobacteria bacterium
TCGGCGCGCACGGCATTATAGGCCATCTGACTGGTGAACCCCTCGGGGATCGTCAGCTTGTGCTCGACTGACTTGCCCGCAATCAAAATGGCGGCAACACGAGCCATGCTGGCGCCTGAAGGGATGGCGTATTCACCGGCTTTCAGCTGGGCGGCCTCACCCTTCAGCCGCACCTCCCACTGGAACAGTGGCGCATTGCGGATGACCCCGGCCATCTTCAGGGCCTGCGCGATGCCAGCCCCGCCAATTCCTGGCCGAATAAGGACAATGGTCTGAGTACCATGGCGGGCGCGAGGCCCTGGCGCGGAAAACTGCGCGCCCGCCCACAGGAAAAGACCCGCAGCCACAGCGACAACAAGAATGGCGGAAACGATCGCGACCCGGCGCAAAGCGTATCAGTCCACTGCCGTCAGAATGAGCGACGCGTTCGTGCCGCCAAAGCCAAAGGAATTGGACAGCGCCACACGAACCTTGCGCTTCTTCGCAGTGTTGGCGACGAGATCCAGTTTCGCCGTCACGTCAGGATGGTCAAGATTGATGGTCGGCGGCACGATACCATCGCGCATCGCCAGCAGGCAGAATATCGCTTCAACGGCACCTGCTGCCCCAAGCAGGTGACCGATGGACGACTTTGTCGAGGACATCGCAACCTGCGGTGCGGCATCGCCCAAAAACCGTTCGACCGCACCCAGCTCGATTCCGTCGGCCATGGTCGAGGTCCCGTGGGCATTGACATAATCGATATCGCTGACACTCAGGCCTGAACGCTTCAGGGCCATCTTCATGGCGCGAAAGCCTCCATCCCCATCTTCACTGGGGGCGGTGATGTGGTAGGCATCGCCGGAAAGACCATAGCCCTTCACTTCGCCGTAAATCTTGGCACCACGCGCCTTGGCATGCTCGTATTCCTCGAGCATGAGAGCACCAGCGCCTTCGCCCATGACGAAGCCGTCGCGGTCTTTGTCGTAAGGTCGCGAGGCCCTTTGCGGCGTGTCATTGTAGGCCGTCGACAGTGCCTTGCAGGCATTGAACCCGGCAATGCCTACCCGACAGATTGCAGCTTCTGCACCACCACACAGCATCACATCGGCGTCGTCGAATGCGATCAGCCGCGCCGCATCACCGATGGCATGAGCGCCGGATGCGCACGCCGTTACGACTGCGTGGTTGGGGCCCTTGTAGCCGAAGCGGATCGAGGCATAACCCGACACGAGATTGATCAGACGCCCCGGAATGAAGAAGGGCGACAATCGTCGCGGGCCCTTGTCGGCAACCAGCAGCGATGCCTCCTCGATCCCCGGCAGTCCACCAATGCCAGAGCCAATCAGCACGCCCGTCCGGCAGCGCTCATCTTCGTTGGCGGGCACATAGCCCGAATCGGTTACCGCCTGCTGCGCCGCCGTCAGACCAAACAGGATGAAGTCATCGATGCGCCGCTGTTCCTTGGGATCCAGCCAGTCATCCGGATTGAACCCGCCCTCGGCGGTCGCACCACGCGGCACGTCGCAGGCAATCCTGGTCGCCAGGTCATCGGTCCGGAACTTGGTGATCGGCCGTGCGCCGGAATGACCGGCAATTAGCCGCGTCCACGTCTCCTCGACGCCACAGGCCAGTGGCGTAACCAAACCCAGACCAGTAATGACGACCCTGCGCATCGCGTCCCTTGGGCTAGACCCCAGTTTCGAAACCGACTCGCGTGGCCCTAGGCCTGCGCCTTGTCGATGTATTTGACCGCATCACCCACGGTGACGATCGATTCGGCTGCGTCATCGGGGATCTCGATCCCGAATTCCTCTTCAAACGCCATGACCAGCTCGACGGTGTCGAGGCTGTCCGCCCCCAGATCTTCAATGAAAGACGCGCTATCCGTCACCTTGTCGGCGTCGACATTCAGGTGCTCGACGACGATCTTCTTCACGCGCTCGGCAGTATCGCTCATTGCTTTTGCAACCTCTCGTTCGTTGTCTATGCCGCCAGTACATTTGCTGGCCCGCGGCAGGGCCATATTGTCCCGCGTGAACGGTAACGGGGTTGCTTCGTAACACAAAGGACCTCGCCCCGCCACACGGGTTTAACTGCTTGAAACCTCTATCAAATCATCACCATGCCGCCATTGACGTGAAGACTCTGGCCGGTGATGTAGCCGGCTTCCTCGCTCGCCAGAAAGAGCACGGCCGCGGCAATCTCGTCGGCAGTGCCCATGCGTCCGGCCGGGATACGCGCATCGATCTGCGCCTTCTGGGCCTCGTTCAAGGCGTCGGTCATGGCCGTTGCGATGAAGCCCGGTGCCACGCAATTGACGGTGATGCCGCGACTTGCCACCTCCTGCGCCAGCGATTTGCTCATGCCAGCAAGACCGGCTTTGGCGGCCGCGTAATTTCCCTGACCGGGATTGCCCATCGCACCGACCACAGAGGTAATCGAAATGATGCGACCCCAGCGCTTCTTCATCATGCCGCGCAGTACGCCACGCGACAGACGGAAGGCCGCGGTAAGGTCCACCGCGATCACCTGATCCCATTCTTCGTCCTTCATCCGCAGGAACAGGTTGTCACGCGTGATGCCGGCATTGTTGACGAGAATGTCGATCGGAGCTCCAAGCATCGTTTCTGCCGTCTTTGGCAGGGCTTCGACTGCGGCCGGGTCTGCAAGATTGCAGGGTACGACATGGGCCCGTGTGCCAAGCTCACTCTTGAGCTGCGCCAAGCTTTCGGCACGGGTGCCCGACATGGCGACGGTTGCGCCCTGGGCATGGAGACGGCGCGCCACGGCCCCGCCAATGCCGCCAGTGGCACCGGTAATGAGTGCGGTTTTTCCCGAGAGGTCGAACATCGCCATCCTTACAGGGACTTTGCAAAAGCTTCGATATCAGCCGGAGAATCAAGCGTGATCGGCGAGATATCCTTCTCGGTACGCTTGACCATACCGGTCAACACCTTGTTGCCTCCAAACTCCACGGTCTCTGCAATCCCCAGTCCCTTCAGGGCCAGAATGGTTTCGCGCCAGCGCACCCGCCCGGTCACCTGCTCAACCAGAAGCCGGCGTATGCGTTCGGGCTCACTCACCTCGGCTGCGGTGACGTTGGCGATCAGCGGAACCGCCGGCGGGCGAATCGTAACCGCCGCCAGCGCCTCGGCCATCGCGTCAGCGGCCGGCTTCATCAGGGGGCAGTGAAAAGGCGCGCTGACGGCAAGCGGCATGGCCCGCTTGGCCCCCCTGGCGCGGGCGATCTCGCCGGCGCGGGCTACCGCCGCTGCGGTTCCGGAAATCACCACCTGGCCGGGCGCGTTATCATTGGCAACAACACAGACGGGATTGGCCTCGCCGGGAAGAGCCGCCTCTACCGCCTCGCGGGCTGCGGCCTCTGCAAGCTCAGGATCCGCGCCCAGAAGGGCACTCATCGCGCCTTCTCCAACCGGAACCGCGGCCTGCATGGCCCGGCCGCGTGTCCTGAGCAGGCGCGCTGCATCAGCGAGACTGAAAGCTCCAGCCGCGGCAAGAGCAGTATACTCACCAAGGGAATGGCCCGCTACGACGCGCGCATGACGGGCCACGTCAAGACCGCAGTCGTCCTGGAGCACACGCAGCACTGCCATCGACGCCGCCATGATTGCCGGCTGTGCATTCTCGGTCAGCGTCAGGTCCGATTCGGGGCCTTCCCACATCAGCCGCGAAAGGCGCTGGGAGAGCGCATCATCTACCTCCTCAAAGGTCTGACGCGCTCGTACGAAGGCCTCGGCAAGGCTCCTGCCCATGCCGACCGCCTGGCTCCCCTGTCCTGGAAAAAGAAACGCCCTGCTCATGGGCCGGGCAGAAACGCCATGGCGCGCGACCTGTCAAGCCGGACGCGTGGCCACATCGATCCGCAGGAGCTGCCGGTCGGGCGCGGGGCGAACCCTCGCCGCGGGCCTTCGCCGCGGGCCTTCGCATGCCGGCCGATCAGAGCTTCGCGACTGCGTGATTGCGCGTCTTCCCGCTCCAGGCCCTTGGCAGCCAGGAGCCCGCCCTGCAACCGATGGCGGATCCAGGTTGGTCAGGGCGTGACCACAGCGAAATTGGCTGCCACCGGCTCGATCAGATCGACCAGAGCCGCGTAAAGGCCCTCATCGCCCTCAATCCGGATATGGCCGCTCTTCACTGCATCGCTCCAGGACTGTTTCAAGAACAAGGTGCGCAGGAAATCCGGGCGGCTCATCTCGATGGTGAGATCAGCCTCGCCCTCCACATCCGCCTCATGGACGAGCACGCCATTTCCAATGTTGAGTAAATGACTCTCCGCCCGATCTGTCAGCTTAAGACGTATCGTATAGGAACGCGCGGCCGCCTTTTCGGGATTAACCCGTACCGCCGCAAAGTCGAGCAGCATCGACGTCGTGGTCGCAGCCAGGACATCGGAACTGAACCCGCCAGCAGGCAGCTGAACGGGGCCATCACGCAGTTCCTGTGCACCCGTCAGATAGATGTTGCGCCAGGTTCCGGCTTCGGCGGCAAATCCAAGCTGGGTATAGACGTCAGCGAGCAGTGAGCGGGATGCCCTGTCATTGGCGTCGGCGAACACTGCATGGTTGAGAAGCATTGCAGCCCA
>JAGWRJ010000446.1 GCA_028869725.1 Alphaproteobacteria bacterium
CATCACGTCGCGCAGCCCGGGTAACGTCTCACAGATTGTTCGTGGCACCGTAGCCCGCGCGCCGATTCTGTCAGGACAGCCTCTTTCGACAACAAACATGGTGCATGCCGCCTCAGCAGGCTTCATGTCGGCGCAGCTGATGAAGGGCATGCGCGCAGTTTCAATTCAGATAAGCGACTCAACCGGGGCCAGTGGATTCATTCTTCCTAATGACCGGGTGGATGTTCTGAAGACGAGCAATGCCACCGGTTCTGGTAGCCAGACACAGACCATTCTGCAGGACGTTCGGGTACTGGCCATAGGGCAGACCTATCAGCAGCAGAAGGGCGAGAAGGTCATCACTGGCAAGACTGCGACGCTTGAGGTCACTCCCCTGGGGGCAGATGCCCTGGCTAATGCGGCAGGTAGCGGAACACTCACGCTTGCCCTTCGACCTCTCGTAGACGTCCCGGTGTCCGAGCAGAGTTACGCAGCATCTCCCATTAACGTCATTCGCTACGGCATCACCTCCCATACTGGACAGAGGCAGGACTGAACCATGCGCATTCTCTCTGCTGGCCTCCTTATTCTCCTATTGGCAGTCCCCGCGTTTGCCAGCCCCCTGCAGTTTTCCTCTACCACAGACACGCAGCCACGGGTTCTGACGGTACAGGTGTCGCAGGGCGAGGCGCACAAGCGAATAAGACTGGCACTCGACAAGGCAGTGTTGATCCGCCTCGATGAGAATGTCCGCGACGTGCTTGTATCCAATCCTGACATCGTGGATGCCATGGTGAAGGGGCCGAAGCGTATCTTCCTGTTGGCGAAAAAGATCGGTCAAACCAATGCATTCTTCTTCGACCAGGCGGGGCATCAGCTGCTTTCAATGGATATCCGCGTTGAACGCGATGTGACAGGTCTTGCCACGATGCTGCACGCCGACATGCCGGGTAGTCAGATCCACGTAGCAGCGCTCAATGATAATCTGGTGCTTACCGGCGACGTCGAAAACGCGGTGCAGGCAACGCGCGCGGCTGATCTGGCTGCGCGGTTTGTAGGTGATCCGAAAAAAGTCGTGAATATGCTCAATATCGGTGGTGGCGAGCAGGTCATGCTGCGCGTCCGCATCGCTGAGGTGCAGCGGGCCGTGGCCAAGCAGTTGGGCATCGATTTGGCGGGTGCGGTAGTCGCTGGCGGCGTGCCGATCGGGGTTTCAACCTCCAATCCCTACGGACTGGTAGGACAAGCCTTGAGCGATCTGTCAGGATTTCAAGCGGGCCAGGTGTGTTCCGCGGCAAGTTCGGCAGTTAATCCTTTGCAGGCTCTGCAGGGGGGTGGGGACTGTCAGATCCGCAACAACGTGCAGGGCACGCTGAAGGCGCTCGAGACGGTGGGTTTGGTGCACATGCTTGCCGAACCGAATTTGACCGCCGTATCGGGGCAGACTGCGCAGTTTCTCGCTGGTGGCGAGTTTCCCGTGCCGGCTGGGCGCGACCTGCAGGGCAATGTTACCGTGGTCTTCAAGAAATTCGGTGTTGGCCTCTCCTTTACTCCGGTTGTACTCAGCCCGCACCGGATCTCCCTTCAGATCTCGACCGAGGTCAGCGAACTCACCAATACGGGATCTTTCACCATTACTGGTGTGACGCCGGGCAGCAATCTCACCATCCCGGCACTTGCCGTGCGGCGGGCGCAGACTACGGTGGAACTGCCGTCCGGGGGCAGCTTCGCGATCGCCGGACTTTTGCAGCACACCACCAAGCAGCAGATTGATGCCTTTCCTGGCCTCAAGGACATGCCGGTTCTGGGCGCGCTATTCCGTAGCCGGGACTTTCAGGACAACGAAACCGAGCTCGTTGTCATGGTTACACCGTATCTGGTCAATCCCGTCGCACCGAGCAAGATCGCGCTGCCCACTGACGGCTTTCGTCCGGCCACCGACGCCCAGACCATTCTGATGGGAAAACTCAATCAGGCGCACCGGCCGGTTACGCCAAAGCTCACCCGTAAGCCTGATCATCGCTTCATCGTGGAATAGGAGTAAGCGTATGCGCGACCACTTTCCCCGTCCGCTTGTCGCAATCGCTGCGCTGTCCGTAGCTCTTCTGGCAACGGCATGTAGTTCGGATAGCGATATTGGCAAGCTGCACTACGATGCTGCCGTCAATCATCCCATTACCGTGGAGCCGCACACGGTCGCGCTTGCCCTGCCATTTGCCACAAACGCAAATGCACTTGCACCGCACGACAAAGGTCTGCTGCTCCGCTTTGCCACGCAGTATCTGGCCGCCGGGCACGGAGCGGTTTCAATAGCTGCTCAGCCAACAGCGGCAGGACAACGACAGCTGCAGTTTTTTGGCCGGGAGTTGACGAAGTTGGGCGTGGCTCCTCAACGCATCCTCGTGGGTACTGACGCGGCAGTTGCACGTGATCATGTCGAGCTACGCTTTACGACGTACCAGGCAGGGGCGCCGCACTGCGGCGACTGGAATGACATCAGCAGTACTGGCTCGAATCTGCCGATGGAGAATTTCGGCTGCGCCACGCAGCATAACC
>JAGWRJ010000447.1 GCA_028869725.1 Alphaproteobacteria bacterium
AAAGCCTGCCTAGAACGGAACCTGACGTGCTGATGTTCATTGATCCTGCCTGTGATGCGTCAAACGCATCATACATTTTATAAACGCCGAGTTGGCATCACCGAGCCCGGCCTGACGACATTTTCCGGCATCGACGAATTCAGCGATGGCCGCCCGGTTTTGCGCCTCGCGAAACGCCAGATGGTCCTGCACGCAGGCACAAAGCCCTGCTGCGAGCAGAATGACACAGAATACACCCCGCATTACTCCCCCCGACACGAGTTCCAGCCCACCCCTTCAGACTGCCTGCCTTGACCACTCTCCCCCTACGACGGCATCCGCCGCATAGCGAAAACCATTGCGCGCCTCCGGGGGAACCCGCTCATAGGCCACCGGGCGCGCAAGGCGCAGACGTGCCCGTGCCTCAACCAGCGGCATTTCGAACAGCGCCACATAATCAAGCGCCGGCAGCCACGCCGCCTGCCTGCCATGGCGCCACGCTTCAAGAAGCGCGCGCCCGAAAGGCGGCCGCCAGGCATTGCGTTTGAGCTCGATGAGCGCGCCGGTCACCAGAAATGCGAGGGCAAGATTGCCGGTCTGCCCAAAGGTGAAGGACAGAACACAGGCTTCGCCGAGTGCGTCGGTGCTATAGCCAGTCAGCACATGCCAGATATCATGGATGTCGCGCTGGCGACGCGCATACCAGGCAATGGGATGAGCGGCGTCGATGTCGGGTTCGTCAAGACGCCGGCTTTCTTCGGCAAGGCCATAGGCCGTGAGATTGCGCGGCTTGAGAAAGGCACGATAGGTGCCCCCGACAGTGTCGTCCGAAAATTGCGCCAGCCAGTTTGCATCCTGCAGACGCTCGGCCAGTTCCTCGCGCAAATACGCCTGACGTCCACCTTCGGCGTCCTTGAGCAGCCGGTAATATTGCTGCGCCAGCGAACGACCTGAAAGCGCCCGGATGATGACGAAAACTTGAAACGTGTCTTCTTTGTCATCTGCCAGCTTGCGGAAGGCCTTCAGCGCCGTAATCGGGTGCCGCGGGTATTCGCCGATATGGGCCGCATCCCTGGCCGGAGATTCGAAGGTAATCATCGCTGCCTCTATTGACATTGGTGTCATTATAGGCAAGTTTGCCGCCGCGGACAAGGACCCCCGCGCACAATATCGGCCGGTGAGCGCAGCATCCGGTCATCACTTACAAGGAGACGCTATGTCAGCCCCGACTTTACCGGAGATCATTACCCAGATGGGCGCCGTCATCGGCACCGATTGCGGCCTCAATGGCACGCTGAAGTTTGACTTCGGCGAGGTCGGCAGCGTGCTTATCGATGGCAAGAGCCGCCCCAACACCGTCAGCGATGGCGCCGGTAAAACTGCTGAGTGCACGATCTCCGTATCGCTTTCCAACTTCGAAGAGATGGTGGCTGGACGGCTCGATGGCACCTCCGCTTTCATGCAGGGAAAGCTGCGCGTATCGGGAGATATGGGACTTGCCATGCGGATCGGACCCATCCTGGAAAAGGGCCGCCGCTAAGAGATCGGAGCTGGTGTCAGGCGTCGGGACGCACCGACCACCAACGCGCCAAACCTGATGCCAGCTCCGACCCACCTTCCTCTGACCCTGCGCACACTTTCCAAGAGGCTTGCGCACATAGCTCCCCTCTTCAGGCGCAACACGAAGATCTAAGACTTCATTCCTACCGGCAGCTGTAGCGCGCAGGTCGCCTGCACGCCTTAAAGCCAGCTAGCGCCCACGCCAGTAGAGCACCATTCCTGCCAAGGGATCCTGACACCTCCAGGCGTCATCAATTATCACAATTATCAATAGTGTGAATTTGTAGTCCAGCCCAGACGCCCCTCAAGTAATCCACCGGTACGCGACAGACCAAACATCTGACGCTCTGGGGCACTACTGGGGGAGTGTTGGAACCCAAAGCCTGCATCTGCCTCAATCTCTTGCAAAATCTGATTCAGCTCCTAGCATGAGGGCCAATGGGCAGCTGCCGGGCGGAAGACCTGGATTGCCAAAATCGTTGCCATTGGGAAGGGGGGACCGGTGGCAAAGCACATCCTTACAGAACGCCGTCTCAAACGGCTGAGGCCCGGTCATGCGGGCAAGCCCTATGATGTGATGGACGCGGCCATACCGGGCTTCGGGGTGCGGGTGCTTGCAAGTGGCCGGCGCACCTTCGTCCTCATCGGGCGCTTTCCGGGCGGTCGCAATCCTACCCGCCGGGCCCTCGGTGTTCATGGCGTGCTCTCGGTTCATGAGGCGCGGCAGAAGGCGCGAACCTGGCTGCTCCTCCTCGAAAAGGGCATTGACCCGCGCGAGGAAGCCGAGCGCGCCCGTCGCGAACAGATGCGCCAGCGTGAAAACGCCTTTGGCCGTGTCGCCGAAGAATATATCGCCCATGCGGTTCTCGGACCCGATCCTGCCCGTCCCAAGCAGCGCAAAGGCGTGGCTCTTGCCCGCGAGATCCGTCAGGAGTTCATCGCCCGCAGCGGGTGGGCCGAGCGGCCCATCACCCAGATTACCGGCCAGGATGTTCTTGGCGTGATCGATCAGGCGGTGGCGCGTGGCGCGCCCTACCAGGCGCATAATCTCCTCGGTGCCATCCGCAGGCTCTTCAACTGGGCGATAGCCCGCCAGGTCTATGGACTCGAACGCTCACCCTGCGACCGCATGCGACCGCGCGAAATCATCGGGCCCAAGGCACTTCGCACCCGCACCCTCAATGACCGCGAACTCTGCGCGCTGTGGCAGGGCTGCGAGCGTCTTGGCTATCCGTATGGTCCGCTCTTCAAGTTCCTGGCACTGACCGGCCAGCGCCGTAGCGAGGTGGGTGAAGCCAGGTGGCGAGAATTCGATCTGGAGCGCGAGCTCTGGATCATTCCGGCCGAGCGCATGAAGATGGA
>JAGWRJ010000448.1 GCA_028869725.1 Alphaproteobacteria bacterium
CAATGGTTCGACGAGTCGAAGGCGATCACCGCCGACTTCCGGCATCGGGCGCTGCGGCATCATGCCGAAGGCATCTTCATGGCGGAGCGGTTCTTCGGGCCGACCATCACCGTCTCGAGCGGGCGTGTCGTGCCGGTGCGGTTGATCGGCGAGCAGCACGTCCGCGAGGACCTCGGCTTCATCCCGAGCTTCGCCGACTGGGCACGCCGCATCCGCCCCGAGCTGTGGATGGGCCGCGCGCAGCCAGTCCAGAGGGACGTCGATCCGTTTGCGGTGTCTGCCCGAACCCTTACCCAAGTCGACGACGCATCACGCGACGCTGACCGCACTGGACACAGAGACAGGTTGCTGCACACTCGAAAGTTGAGAATCTCGGAAACTTAACAACCTCGGTTAGCTTGGCGGCAATAAGCGTTCGGGTGGCGCCTGGTACGCATCAAGCTGCCAAGGACCCTGATAGTTGGCGATCAGCCCCTCGTTGGGCACTGGCATGCCGGCAATGGTCGCGATTTGCCCGAGGCAACGGCTGAGATGTCCGCGCAGGACCTCCAGAGCATCGAAATAGGCCTGCCGCGTATCTGGTGGCCGACGAAACTCACCAAAGCGCGGATGCCGCGGTGCATCCGTGTCCCGGCGCAATAGCTCCTCGAACGTCATGAACTGGCGAATGCCCGCCCCCATCGCATCGAGCAGCAAATAGAGCGGTCCATCCTGCAACTCGGCAAGCTCCACCTGCTTGTCCACGAGTGTCTTCCTAATTTCCCGAAGTGACGCCAACGCGTTGTCGATGCAGTTGTCGCAACACTCCCAGGCCGAAAGCACGCGGCGGTCCCGAAGCCGGATTACGATCTCCCGAGCGAATTGGCGCTCCGTGTCCCTCGGACTTACGGCGATACTGATGAACGGAAGATTGAGCGTCACATCACCCAAGCGACCGGTCACCTGCCGCCGTGCCCGCGCCAGCAAATCGGTCAGGTCAAGCTTGAACTGAATACCGCCGCTTCTCATGCCGCTATAATAGCATAAAATTGGTTGCCGCCGCCTGCTCGTTGAGCGCCAGCGCTGCCGCTTGCACGGCCCGGGCGACGCACGGCTGGATGACGGACCAGACCCAGGCGGGGCCAAGGTTGTAGGCGCCGGCCTCGGTGCGATGGCTCAGCACCCGCCACCAATGCGCATACGGGCTTCCAGCACCGCCACATCGGCGCCACGCTCCGCCGCTGCCCGCGCCAGCGCCAAGCCGGAGAGGCCGGCGCCGATGACGATCAGATCGGGCATCCCGCGTCAGCCGGCATGGCCGGTCTTGCGGTAGAGCAGCGCGCCTTCTTGGCTTGCCAGCGTCAGGCTTCTGCCGGGCGGCAGGCGGAGCCACGCGCCCACACGGTGGGCGGTGCAGTCGATCATCACTTTATGCTCTGGGTGTCGCCAGAATCACGTCGTTTCCGCAAGAACTCAGATGCAACGATGATAAGCTCTCCCGAATCCGGGTCGAATTTCGCCGCGAATAGCTCAATTGGGGCTCGCTCCAGCATAGCGTTATGGATATCAGTGCGCACATTGACGAACAGAGACCCAAGTTCGTGAGCTTCTGCTATTAACGACTCGTACTCAGCCTCCGTCGTCATATGCGTTCCGCCATAACGATTGAACAAAAACTTATGAACGAAGAAATCGCGCCGCCGCTTCGTCTCCCCAAGGCTATCTGCTAACTCCCTCAAAAAGTTGTGATTCTTCATTTCCCTAAGTAAATTACCGAATGTCTTCGATGAAAATAGGTCGAATGATGCGTTAAAATCGACATTTCCTTCAGACAAAGTCTGAAGATATAAGATGATCGTATATTCAAGCTGTTGTAGCTCAATAAAAGCATTGCCGAGCGCATGCGACAGGGCAATCTCGGAGTCTGAACCCGCCAGCCTGTAGCGGGTGCTACCAATCCGAAGGTCATGCACGGCTGCCTCCTTCTTCGGGTTGGAATGTCGTCACAGAACCGGGGGAAACGGTCTGCACTGCTTCGGTAACAACGGCCGAGTCATTTTCCGTGATTCGCTCGAATTCACTCAACGCGCCATGGATGTTTCTGGCCGGAGGCCAAGAGATTTGGCTATGCGGAATAAAGCCGGTCATAGCAGCTCCGCCTTTACGCCCAAGGCTGGCCCTGCCTCACCAAGCCTCCGATCCAGCGTGCAGAGCGTTGCGCCGTGATCTGCGCAGATCGCGAGATGCAGCGCGTCACCGGCCCGCAGGCCGAGCGCGTGTTGATCGGCAAGCCGCGCGGCGGTGCGGA
>JAGWRJ010000449.1 GCA_028869725.1 Alphaproteobacteria bacterium
CCCGTGCGCTACATCGCCAACCGCTCGTCAGGTCGCCAAGGGTATGCGATTGCCCGTGCCCTGGTGGCGGCCGGCGCCGAAACCACACTGATCTCGGGTCCAGTCACGCTGCCCAAGGTTGCAGGAGCCAAACTGGTTGCGGTCGAGACGGCGCTCCAGATGCTAGCGGCCAGTGAAGACGCTCTGCCTGTCGATGTCGCGATATTCTGTGCCGCTGTCGCCGACTGGCGTGCCGAAGCCGTCGCCGGACAGAAGATCAAAAAGGCAAAACAGCCTCCATCTCTGACACTTGCGGCCAATCCCGACATTCTGGCGACGATCGCCAAGGGACCGCGCCGGCCACGCCTTGTCATCGGCTTTGCTGCCGAAACCGAAGACGTCGTCACCCACGGGCGACAGAAGCTCGCGCGCAAGGGCTGCGACTGGATCCTCGCCAATGACGTGTCGCCGGGAACCGGGATCATGGGAGGCACACATAATCGCGTCCATCTCATCACCGCACAGGGCGATGAAGAATGGCCGGAACTCGACAAATCCGAGGTCGCTGCGCGTCTGGTCGCGCGCATCGCCAGCGCACTGAAGGGAACAGGCTGATGCGGCTTGCCATTCAGCGCCTGGCCCATGCTGCCGATCTGCCCCTGCCCGCTTATGCCACTGCCGGGGCTGCGGGACTGGATCTGCACGCTGCAATCGCCGACGAGGACGTTCTTGCGCCCGGCGCCCGCGCCGCCATTCCCTGCGGCATCGCCATCGCCCTGCCTCCCGGTCACGAAGCGCAGGTACGGCCTCGGTCCGGGCTTGCCCTCAACCACGGCATCACCGTGCTCAATGCTCCCGGGACGATCGACAGCGATTACCGCGGAGAAATCAAGGCGATCCTCATCAATCACGGTACTGCACCGTTTCGCATCACCCGCGGCATGAAGATCGCCCAGCTTGTTGTCGCCGCACACGCCACCGCAGTCCTTGAGGAAGTCCGTGAGCTCGATGCCACCTCACGCGGCCATCAAGGTTTTGGATCAACCGGTCTTCATTTTCAGAAGAACTGACATGCTGAAGCTTTCGCGCAAGACATTGCTCGCCCTCGAAGCGGTCATCGATATCGCTTTCAACGCCCGTCCGGAACCTGTGCAGGCCCGGGAAATCACGGCCCGCCAGGGGGTGCCACAGCGTTATCTCGAACAGGTCATGCAGCAACTGGTGCGCGCCGGGGTACTAAAGGGCGTACGCGGCCCCAAGGGCGGTTATCGCCTGGCCCGCGAGCGGCGCCGGATTTCCGTGGGCGATGTGGTGCGCGTCGCCGAGAGCCTTGAGGATCCCAACGCAGAGGACAACCCCGAGCCGCGCTCCGAACTTGGAGCGCGCATCGTAGCGCCGCTCATCAAATCCCTGACCGACGAACTCATGGCCCGGCTCGATGCGATCACCATCGAGGATCTGTGTCAGCAAGCAACCGGTGCCGGCGTTGACCGCACGAGCTTGGACGGGGCGAACGAACGAACGAACGACTTCACCATCTGACGGAGGACTATCATGAGCGAATTTACGACGGAGGGCCGCGGGCGCATCTATGACTGCATCACCGAGACCATCGGCAATACCCCGCTGGTGCGACTGAAACGATTGCCGCAGGAGGCCGGCGTCAAGGCTGACATCCTCGTCAAGCTCGAATTCTTTAATCCTCTGGCCAGCGTCAAGGACCGCATTGGCGTGGCCATGATCGAAGCGCTGGAAGCACAGGGCAAAATCGCACCAGGTAAATCGACACTGGTCGAACCGACAAGTGGCAATACCGGAATCGCGCTTGCCTTTGTCGCCGCGGCCAAAGGCTACCGTATGGTGCTCGTCATGCCGGAGTCGATGTCCGTCGAACGGCGCAAGATGCTGGCCTTGCTCGGCGCCGAACTGGTGCTCACCGAAGCCGCCAAGGGCATGAAGGGCGCCATCGCCAAGGCACAGGAGATCGTCGCGGCAACACCTGGCGCGGTCATGCCGCAGCAGTTCGAAAATCCCGCCAACCCTGACATTCACCGCAGAACCACGGCGCCCGAGATCTGGAACGACACCAAAGGTGCGGTCGATGTTGTGATCTCCGGAGTAGGAACTGGCGGCACCATCACCGGCGTGGGTGAAGTCCTCAAGGCCAAAAAGCCCAACCTGCGGATGGTCGCCATCGAGCCTGAAGATTCAGCCGTACTGTCGGGCGGACAGCCGGGCCCGCACAAGATTCAGGGCCTGGGCGCAGGCTTTGTACCAGCGATCCTCGACCGCAAGGTGATCGATGAGGTGATCACCATCTCCAACGAAACCGCCTTCGAAACCGCGCGCAAGGTCGCCCGTCTCGAAGGCATCCCGGTCGGAATTTCGTCGGGTGCGGCCGTGGCCGGAGCTCTCGAAGTGGGTGGCCGTCCTGGTATGGAAGGAAAGACCGTGGTCGCGATCATTCCTTCCTTTGCCGAACGCTACCTGTCGACCGCCCTGTTCGAGGGGCTTTAGGCGCACATTCCCCCGGGCGCGCCGCCACAAGGCGCATTGCGGCTGGCTTTGACTGGCTTTGCGCGGCGCACCCGGGGCTATCTCCCCGCTGTGGTGTTATTTGCTGTGGGATCTGAAACCTTCTGCCTGGCCAGTCGATCAGGCCTGTCGGTACAGAGCACGTCCAGCCTGACCAGGCGCGCCAGGTCAGCGGCGTCATTGACGGTCCAAGCGCCGACCTTAAGGCCAAGCGCGCGCGCCCGTTCGAGGTGTGCGGCTGTTAGATCCTTGTACGCGGTGAACCAGCCTGTGCCCCCGGCACGCCGGATATGTTCCAGCGTGGCAGCATTTACCGCACCAGGCGCAGTGGTGAACCAGCACTGCACGTCGGGCGCACGCGAAAGCGCGTGAACGAGGCCACGCCAGTCAAAGCCGACGAGAATGCTGCGTTCAAGGTAGTGGTGCCGGCGAAGGACCGCGAGCGTTGCCTCAGCCAGAGCCTGGGCGGACCCCGAAACAGACGGCTCCACGGCCGTGGTTTTCAGCTCCACAAAAAGCCAAAAACCTTCCCCACCCACACGGGCAATGACATCAGACAGCGTCGGGATGCGCTCGCCATCACACCACTGCACCAAAGGATGAGCGTGGGCGTACCTACTCGAAGGATCGGCACGGCCGACGTCAAAGCGCTGAAGCTCCTCAAGCGTGAGATCCTTGATGAGCGGCGCGGGTCCTTGGATCCATCGTCCATCGGCATTGCGGCACAGCGCCGGATTGAGACGGAAGTCATGCACCACCACGACTTCGCCGTCCCTGGACAGCTGGACATCGAGCTCGATGCCGTCACAGCCGCGCCTGCGCGCATTTGCGAACGCCACGAGCGTGTTCTCCGGCATCAGGGCGGCGCCGCCGCGATGGGCAATGTTCCAGACCATCAGTCAGGTCGACGATTTTTGCCGATATAGCCAAACATATGCCCGGCAACATTGCGCATCTGGATTTCTTCTGATCCCTCGGTGATGCGATAGCGCCGGTGATGACGGTAGATGTGCTCAAACGGCTTGTGACGCGAATATCCGATCCCGCCATGGACCTGGATCGCCTGATCGGCGGCCTCACAGACGAGCCGGTTCGCACGGTAATTGCACATCGATACCTTGTCGGAGAGATACAGCTGGATCTGCGGTCCGCTCAGCCGATCCATATCCCAGGCGGTACGATAAATCAGCCAGCGCACCAGTTCACATTCGGTATTGAGTTCGACCAGCGGAAACTGGATCGCCTGGTTGCGCGACAGCGGCTTGCCGAAGGGCTTGCGGGTGTTGGCGTAGTCAATACTTTCGTTGATGCAATACTGTGCCGCCCCCACACCTGAGGCAGCCTGACGGATGCGGTTCTCATGCAGGAAGTGGCGAGCAAGTCGGAGGCCTTCGTCTTCAGGGCCAAACACCGCCGCGTCGGGAACCCATACATTCGTGAAGCTGACCCGCGCATGATCGGTCGGCATGTTGAACGTCCAGTAATACTGTTCGACTTTCACACCGGGTGCATCCATCGGTACGAGAAAGCAGGTGATGCCCCGTGCGTCGCCGTCTTTGCCGCTCGTGCGGGCGAACACCATGTCATGGCTGGCGACATGGACGCCGGTATTCCACATCTTCTCGCCATTGATGCGCCAGCCCTGGCCGTCGCGAACCGCCCGCGTTTCCATCCACGTCGCATCCGAGCCGTGCTCCGGTTCGGTAAGGCCGAAGGCGCAGCGAATTTTTCCTTCGAGTGCCCCC
>JAGWRJ010000450.1 GCA_028869725.1 Alphaproteobacteria bacterium
AATCGGGATCTTCCGCGACTGAATTGGCAGGTCGAGAAGCTATGTGCCAACCACCCTATAAACTGCTCGATTGCGGCAAAGCGACTCTGGTACGTAGCAATATAGCTGCACTCACTGAGAATGGTGACTTCGACGAGCGATCCGGGTCATCTGATATCGGAATCCCAACACCCTACTAGAGTTTAGTTTGTATACTGAGTGTCTGTGTACGAACTTGTTGAGAGGAAGGACCCCTCGGCCGTTACGGACAGCATCTAGGCACCCAAAATCGGAAAACGAAACGATCGGTTCACATCTCGAAGAAAATGTCTAACTAGCTGATTATATTATGTCTTTTTGCGTCATTTCGTAAAGCAACTAGCAAAGACCCATACCCTTTTATCCGTTGCCCGGCTATTTTGATCACGCTTTGTTCTCCGCCCTGCGGGGGTGCGCGATATGCTGTTGTTTCTTCGCTGGCACGGGCTTGCCTTAATGCCTGTATGGAAACCTTCATTGCTCCCGCTAGGTCCTCCAGCGTGGCGACTTCTGGACCTTTGTTGCGCTGGGCCTCGAGACGAAGCTGGTTCCGACGTTCTTCACCGGCAAGCCGACTCTCTTCAGCGCGAACGGCCTTGCCAGTGCGGCGCGTCAGGCCCTCGACAAACTCGGCGTCGAATGGGAGCCGACCGACTGGGAACGCGCGTATAACGCAGACCGCTCGACGCAAATACCGGTCCGTCCGGTGCTGCGCGTGAAGGGACGCTTTTCCCGCCGCTTGAGCGATGGGAATACGGAGCTCGTCCTCGAACGGTAGTCCCGCCATCGAAGAGCTCGTCGACGTGCAGCAATTCTTTAAGCTGCAGGCCCGTCCCTGGTCGAAAGGGATTGGTACGTCGTCAGGGCATTGGCCTCGATCATCGGGGCCGACAGCGGGCCGTTCCAACTTGCGCTTCAGGGCGGCATGGTGCACGCACGCGCTCAACGCATCACCAAGCGGATTTCAGAGGACACCGGTGCTCAAGAGCGTGTCTGCGAAGGAGCAATCCCGTGGGGTATATCGGCGCCTGCGCGAACACATCACCGCAGCGCTTCTGGCCAGCGGATTCGAGTTTGATCCCGCGAACGCCGAGGATTGCAAAACGATGTGGGAGGCCGAACGTGTCCTCTATCGTCTGCCATATTAAAGCATAGCCGCGCCCCATGCCGAGTTGCGGTCCTCGATCAAGATCAAGGTTTCGGCATGGCCGCAGCGCCGTCCGCCGATTGATCCTTCCGTCGCCTTCTTCGTGGCAGAAGCTTTCAATCGGCAGCTGGAGGTCACGGCTATCGGGACCTCGCCCCATGGGATCCAAAGGCTTACCGGGCAGCGGATGTCGCAGGTTGATGCGCGGCACGCGCCAGGGCGGGCCACAGAGGGGCGACAGGGGCGGTGGGCCGCGAGCCTAAAAGCGGGCGAGCTGGACTAGGCAAGAGGGCGGTGCAGGGGGATAGTCATCACCTGACAACGCCATACCGTCATCAAAACCCAAACAGGAAGGACGCCATGGAGCCTCAACCCACATCCCAGGCCAACGCTACTCCGACACCGGCTGTCGGCGCGGCTATCCTGATCATTCTCATCGTGGCCGGTGTTTCGTTCATCTATGTGAATTCACTTCTTGGCCTGACGGATTTCTGGGCAGGCTTTCTCTTTCTCACCTACTGGATGGCGGCGGAGCAGGTACAGCCCGGCTCGTTCACCAGTTCCGCGGTCGGTGCGGTAATCGGCCTCCTGGTAGCGCTGGGCCTGCAGGTACTGCCACACCTTTATGGCAATGCCGGCGAAGCTGCGGCAGTGGTGATCATGCTGGCAGCGATCTATATGCAGATCGTGGGCTGGGGGAAACTTGCCTTCAATTTCTCGACCATGATCTTTCTGACCGCAGGCGCTGCGGTGCCGATGCAGCTGCACACAGACGTAGTGAATGCGCTGAAGTCTCTGGTCCTCGGGATCGTTTTCTTCGGTGCGGTGGTGATGAGCGCCCAGAAGCTTGCCGCGCGCCATA
>JAGWRJ010000451.1 GCA_028869725.1 Alphaproteobacteria bacterium
GCGCGAAAATGAGATAGGGTCGAGGATTGCTCGACACGTACCTCGAGCTTTCCTGCAGCCCTGCTCATTTGGCAGGAGATCTGGATCCACGGTCGATACATGCGTTGGCGCACGATGCTCCGATCATGCCGGACGCCGGGCTGTGATCACTGCGCCCAATCTAACACATGGCGATCGGCAAAGATGCTGCAGGGCACCTCCGATCTTTGGCTACACTTCGGCGTCGCCGCAACCGTCACATGCGCCAGTTGCGCCAGGCCGGATCACAAGCTGTATGGTCTACGCGAGCGAGGATGCCAGACAGGCAAGATACAGTTAGCTTCCTGTACAGACGGAGCTGTGGCGGCGCCATTTCCCGAGAGCAGGAAGGGGTAAGCGGCGGCCGCACTCAAATCCACCGGGCAATTATTGCGACAAAAGGCGCTGCGATACGGCACAAAACGCGCTAGCATTAAAAGGTGGTCCCGGTCCCATACGGCGCGTTCAACACAGGAGCTAAGAGGTGAGCGTCCAACTGTTTCTCATGGACAAAATGCTGCGTTTCTCGGTCAAGCGACGCTTCGCAAAGGCCCCAGATATCATGACCTTACGTAATGTTATGACAGAAATGGCCGCCAGCGCGAAGCCGCCGCCGCCTCCTGTCAGCCTTGAAAGCGAAATGCTTGGCGGTGTCACTTGCGAAAGGCTAAGCCAGCCCGGATGCGATCAAACACGAGCGATCCTTTATCTTCACGGCGGCGGCTTTGTGGCGGGAGCACCTGCCACCCACCGTGCTCTGACCTGGAGACTTGCCCGCCTGACAAATCTGCCCGTTCACGTCGTCGACTATCGTCTTGCTCCGGAACACGTATTTCCAGCGGGTCTGAATGATTGCTTTGCAGCCTATCAGGCCCTTCTGACTCAGGGGCTGGAAAGCCGTCACATTGCAATCATGGGAGACTCGGCGGGCGGCAATCTCACACTCACTGTGGCGCTCAAGGCCAAAATGGAGAACATCCCCCTCCCCGGGTGCCTTGTCTGTCTGTCGCCCGTCACCGATCTCGTTGAACCAGGTGTCTCTCAGGTTGAAAACGCTCGCTCGGATGCGCTTTTTGTCGCGACAAGCTTTGCCACAGTGGTCCCAACTTACTGTCCCGGACATGACGCCAAAGATCCGCTAATTTCGCCACTGCGCGGTGATCTGTCAGGACTGCCGCCGACACTACTGCAATGTTCAGGTGCAGAAATGCTCCGGGACGATTCAGTACGAATTGCGCACAAGATGCGTGCGGCAGGAACTTCCGTTGAGCTTGAGGTTTGGCCCAAAGTCCCACATGTATGGCAACTTCTGGCTGACGTCGTACCTGAGGCCCGTGCAGCAACCGACAAAATCTGTCGCTATGTGACGGACCACCTCAAGAACTGAGCCCGCAAGCTCGTATACAAACTTGCTCGCGGGCTTAAGGGTACTGACGGCGGCAGGTACTTACAGACCTTGCCGCCGCTGTTCCCCATCCCTCAGGCGGAGCAGGCACCAGGCGCGCCAAACCGCTGAACTTCCTCACTTATAGATCATGGAAATCGTTTCAGCGACACAGGCCGGACGCTCCTGCCCATCGATCTCAATCGTCATCTCATTGATTATCTGCATTCCGGCACCTCGTGGTTCGGCGGAAAGCAGCTTTTGACGTGCGCGCACTCGTGATCCCACTGGGACCATATTCGTAAAGCGTACTTTATTTGATCCATAATTGATGCCCCGGCTGACTCCGGTAATTCTCAGGATCTGAGCACCCAGCATCGGAATCAGGGAGAGTGTCAAAAAGCCATGCGCAATGGTTTTCCCACCAGGCATCTCCTTCTTGGCACGCTCGACATCAACGTGAATCCACTGATGATCGCCCGTGGCATCGGCGAACTGATTGATGCGCGCCTGGTCAATCTCAACCCACTCCGAAACACCAATCTCCTGACCGACCAAAGACGTGAGCTCATCGAAGCTAACTGTTTTCACTTTTGTTCTCCTTGCTGAATTCGATAGACGCGGACCTCCTCGGCAAGCCTGGTGAGCCAGCTCTCGGCGATGCCACGGGCTGTAAGAAATTCCGCCGTACGATAGAGATAGTCGCGATTGGTACCAAGTATGCCCTCGGCCTCAGCGATACGACGCACCAGCGCCGATGACGAAACGTGTGCCTCGTAGCGCGCGTGATCCCGGCGCACCACGAAGGTCAGCAGGCGCCTGCTGTGTCCACCAGGAAATTCCCCTTCCAGCCATTGCGCCTGATAAGCTCCCGATATCATTTCGCGGTACCATAGAATTCTGGTTTCGCTGTCCAGATCACGGCTCGCGATGCGATGTGCAACGCCTGCGCA
>JAGWRJ010000452.1 GCA_028869725.1 Alphaproteobacteria bacterium
CAGGATACCCCTGAGGAGATCTACAGCACGCGACGGCTCGAAATCCAGCATGAGATTAAAAAGGATGTGGAGCAGGATCTTTACAATCACTTCAATCCGGAATCGGTTACAGGCGCGCTTCCCAAGAAGGCGCTATGGGTAGTGCTTGAAGACGTGCTCATCCGCAGTGTGACCCCGCCACCGCAGATCGAGCAGGCCATCATGCGCAAATACGAGGCCCGCCAGAATGAAGAGGAGTATGATTACCGGCTCATGGCTGCAGCCAAGGAAGCCGAGCGCAAGAAGATCGAAGCTGAGGGCATCAAGGAATTCCAGGACATCGTAAGCCCGGGGATCACAAACAGCTATCTACGCCTGCGCGGCATAGAGGCAACCCAGGCACTGGCGTCTTCCAACAATGCCAAGATCGTCATCTTTGGTAATGACAAGAGCGGGTTGCCCCTCATTCTGGGGAACGTCGACAGCGGGAAGTCGGAGGTCGCAAAGCCGGCGCCTAGGAACGCCAAGCACGCGGCCAGAGCTTCGCAGTCCAGCACCTTCGCCGATGCCGGTGACGCCAAGACGAGTGCAACAATACGGAAGGATCCGCCGGCAGCGGTGCGCTCCACTTTCGACCGTCACAGCAGTCACTTCGCTGCACTGCGGGAGGTGTTGCGCAAGGTCGGGATACCGGTTTCTGCAGCACCGGAGAGCGTCGAAAGTGCCGGCGCGAAACGTGATGCCGCCCATGCCGGGGCAGGCGATGGTAGAAAATCCGGGGCGACGTCAGCACAATGACGGCGCAGGCGCGGTGGTTCGGGAGCATATGTTGTCTGATCCTCGCTCTTTGCGCGCTCGCGGTGCCGGTGATGCGGGCGCGGGCGCAAGGGGTAACCGCGGGCGTACTATCGGAACATCATACCGTGCTGCGCATTGCCGGATCGCGGGTGATCGGCAGGATGCTCATGCCTCAGCTGCTTATGCGCTATCTCTCGGAGCGCGGGGACTCGCAAGTCCGGGTACGCCCGGGGCAGCCACCCTGGGATGTGGTCGTCAGCGGCGTACGCGCGAGCGGCGGTACGGAGGTCATTGCGGTCCGCTTCGCCAATGCCGACAAGGCGATCGCAGAGCTGCGCGCCGGGCGGGTGGATCTTGTCATGATGTTGCGGGCGCTGACGGCTAGCGAACGGGCCGCAGTGCTGGCGCCCAAATCGGAAGGTGCCGGCGACTTCGTCACGGTGTCGCTCGGCAAAGTCGGTGGTGCGGTACTGGTCAATCGCCGCAACCCCATCCGCTCTTTGACTGGAGAACAGATTGCCGCGATTTTTTCCGGCCGCATCCGGGACTGGTCGCAGGTCGGCGGGCCTCGTGGCCCGATTGATGTCTATATTGCAGATCATCCCGATGTAGATGCGGTGCTGTTTGATACTCTGGGCGCATCCGCCGGCACCAGCGGTACTGCCGTCGCACGATCTCCGTTTCCGCCCTTTGCCTGGCCGGTTCGGCCCGCAAGTGAAAGCGCCCTGGCGCACAGCGTGGAGGCAGACGCGGGCGGCATTACCTTCATGCTTCAGCCTTTCCCGAACACGCTCAAGGTGCTGAGCGTTCAGGCCCCCACTCAAGTCAACTACTATCCCTCTCCTGATGCGATCTCGAGCGGTGACTACGCCTTTCGTGCGCACCTCTATCTCAGCGGGGTCCTGAACCGGCGGGTATCGGCCCTCGAAACTTTTCTCCAGTCGCTGACGCAGACGCGACGCACCGTGGCAGCCATTCTTGCGGGCCTGGAGCCGCCTTGCGTGTCGCTGTTGGCGCAGAGGCCACGGCCGGGGCTACCCCAAATTTATCAGGACGCCGTCGCAAATGGTTTGCGCATTTCGCAAACGATTCACTTCTCCGATGCGGCAGGCACCGTAACGCCCCGCTTGGCAAAACGGCTCGACCGGATCGCGAGGTTTCTCAGCCGGATCGGATTGACGCGGGGGCGCGCGCGCCTTCTCGCCTTTACCAATCCCCAGGGAGATCCAGCCCAAAGCGCGCGCCACGCGTTCGCGCTGGGGCAGATCGTGAAGCGCGAACTGGAGCGGCGTGGCATTCTGGGCGCCGAAGTCTATGGCTTCGGCGATATCATGCCGCTTGCACCAGGGGTGTCGACGAAACTGCGTACCCTCAACCGGCGCGTAGAGATCTGGGCCGTTCCCTGAGACGCTCAGGCTGAACGCAAAACGGCCGTCTCAAGAGACGGCCGTGGAGCGAAGCGATTCGTGCCAGAGGCTCAATGGCGCGGCAGCATGCCCTCGCGCTGCAGGCGCTTGCGCTGCAGCTTGCGGTAGCGGCGGATAGCCTCGGCGCGCTCACGGGCCCGCTTCTCACTGGGCTTTTCGTAGTGCCCGCGCAGTTTCATCTCGCGGAAGATGCCTTCACGCTGCATCTTCTTTTTGAGCGCCTTCAGCGCCTGATCGATATTGTTGTCGCGAACGATGATCTGCAAAAGTGGCTCCCAGCACGAAAATGTCTAGAGGGCGCGGTTGATAGCAAACGGGGCCGGGACTGTCCAGCCCTGAGCTTTAGGGCGGCTGGCCCGGAACTTAAGGGGGCCCCCTTGGCTGTGGCGGGGCCGTGGCGGCGCGCCGCGCGCGTGATGACCTCAGGGGAGCTTTTCTGGAGGCCTTGGCCGCGCCATATTCGGTCCATGGCTATTCTCAAGATTGCCCGCATGGGCCACCCCGTTCTTGCCCGCAAGGCCGAACCGGTTGCAGACCCCTCCGCCCCCGAAATCCGTGGCCTCGTCCGCGACATGATCGAGACCATGATCGATGCGCCGGGGGCCGGGCTTGCCGCCCCCCAGGTCCACGTTCCCCTGCGCGTGGTGGTCTTCCAGGCGCCGCGGGAGCGCGCAGACCCCGGTCTCTCCGAAGCAGAGGTGTTTGAGTACACCGCGCCCCTGACCGTTCTTGTCAATCCGGTCTGGGAAGCTCTGGACGATACCACCGAAGGGGGCTGGGAGGGCTGTCTCAGCGTGCCGGGCCTGCGCGGCTATGTCGAACGGGCCGCCCACATCCGTTATTGGGGCCATGACCTTGAGGGCCGGCGCATTGAGCGCACGGCGCGCGGCTTTCATGCCCGTGCGGTCCAGCACGAGCTCGATCATCTGGACGGGGTGCTTTACCCCTCCCGCATGCACGATCTGTCCAAACTGATCTTCGAGAGCGAGCTGAAACACTGGCTCGCCAAGGAGGGGACATGAGCCAGAATGACAAGGACCGGCAATTGCAGCGCCGGGTTCTGATGACGGCGCTGGCCGATGCGCCCTTTGACGGCTTCACCCCGTCACTTCTGAGTGCGGCCTGTGCAGCCAACAAGGTCGGGCTCATTGTCCAGGCGCGGCTGTTTCCCAACGGGGTTCTCAGTCTGGTGGAGGCGTTTTCGCACTGGGCGGACGAGGAGATGCTGTCCCGCCTTGATCCCAGTGCATTGGGTTCGATGAAGATCCGCGCGCGTATCGAGCTTTGCGTGCTCACGCGCCTTGAGGTGCTTGGGCCCTACAAGGAAGCGGCACGGCGGGCCGGGGCCTTTCTGTCGCTGCCGATGCATGCCCCGCTTGCGGCGAAACTCGTCTGGCACAGTGTCGATGCCATGTGGCGAGCTGCAGGCGACAGCGCGAGTGATTTCAATTTCTATACCAAGCGGGCGATCCTGGCCGGAGTCTATTCGGCCACGCTGGTGCGTTGGTTCAATGATGACAGCGAAGATGAGGCGGCGACGAAGGTGTTTCTTGCCCGCCGTATCAGCGACGTGATGCGTTTTGAGAGTTTCAAGGCAGAACTGCGCAAGCGCCTACGCGGTGCGCAGGGGCCATTGTCAGCCGCCGCTCGCAGGCGTGGTACGCGGGCTTAAATACGTCACGTGCCCCATTTTGCGGCCGGGACGGATCTCCCGTTTGCCATACAGGTGCAGTGCGCCGGGCCCCG
>JAGWRJ010000453.1 GCA_028869725.1 Alphaproteobacteria bacterium
ATGTCCAAGCATATGCTTGCTACCTTCCACGTCGCTTTCGCCGGCAGTGCGGCCGCCAATTCAGAAATGCAAAAGCGCGCCGAGACAACCGGACAGAACAGATCCCAGGCCATCTACCACGGTGTTGATCTGTCCGCGGCCTCGACCGAGGAGATGGAAAAGGTGCTCGCCAACACGGTTCTTGGTGAATTCAAGACCCGTCTGTCGCGCATCGGTCTTGAATACCAGTCTCCGCTCTGAGCACCAGCATGAGCGGCCCGGATGATCCGCACCAGCTCGACGCGTCGGCGTTCCACAGAACTGTCCACTCGTTCGAGTTCTGGTTCGAAGCCGTGGAGGGTTACCTCCACGGCCGCGAATACGGCGTTTCCCCGACCACACGGGAGATCGAGCTTACCGAGCGGGCGCGCGAGGGCCTGATCACCATCCTATGCAACTACTGTGTCGGCGAAACGGCCGCCCTCGATGCATCAAGCGGCATGATTGGCTTTGCGCCAGATCGCCTCTCAAAGATCTTTCTTGCGACGCAGGTCGTCGACGAGGGACGCCATGTCGAGGTCATGCTCCACCGCCTCGCACAGCTTGGCGTCAAGGATCCCGAAGCCGAGATCCCGCGCCGGGCCAACCGCAGCCTTCTGAAGTTCAAGGAGCGGCTACTCGACTTCGTTCATGCCAGCGACTGGGAAGCTGCGGTCCTCGCCCAGAACGTGATTCTGGAATGCATGGAGTACACGGTATTCCGCTATCACGCAGCCCATGCCGATCCGGTCACCTCGGAAATGCTGAGCGGCATCGTCTCCGACGAGCGGCGCCACATGGGCTTTGGCGAAAATGATCTCGGCCGCAGGCTCATCGTGGCACCTCACGCTCATGACCGGTTGCTGAAGATAAAGCGGGAGCTTGATCCCCTGATCCTCGACACCTTCTCTGGGATCATGGGAGAGCTCGGCATAGCGCCGCAAGATCGTCCCGATCTGGCAAGCGACTATCTCGGTGCGGTGGCACGGCTGGGGTTTCAATCGTGATTGATCCGTTGGAAACTGAGCGCCCTGGCAAAGAAAAGCGTCCACGGCAGATCTTTGAACTCGAGGATACCGGCTTCAACGAGGTACCGCCGCGTTACCGTCGCTTCTATCGCCGCTGGAGGGGGCCATCGGACAGACTTGCACCCAACGAAGTCCAGTGTCCGGTTTGCAAGGTCGTGATCCGCTCCCGCGTCGAACTGCGCCCGGGTGACAGGGTCTACTGCATGCCCTGTATGTCCCGCCTCGAGGTAGTTGAAGAAAACGGGATGCTCGTCGGCAAGGTGCTATACTGACCCGCTGATCTACGCCGCCTGACGCGCACCAGACCATGGTGCATGCCTTGCACATGACAAGGGACGGGGTGGTCGAGCTGCCGGCCGATGCGGCCGCCTGAGCACCAGGCGGCCGCTTGTCCGACGCCGGGATCAGAAGTAGACGCTCATCGATCCGAACACCGCCCGCCCTGCACCGACCAGTGCTTTCAGGTATTGCCCATTATAGCCATAATCCGTGGTTTCACGGCTGAAATAGTGCTCGTCCGTCAGATTATCGACATTGAGCGAGAATTTGACCGCGCGCGCTCCGGCATAGGCAATTGGAACGGTCTTGCTGAGCCCCAGATTGAGCGTGACATAGGACGGGATGGTGACCGTGGGCGACAAGGGTGCACCCGAATAGCCGTCCGATACCGTGCGATCGCCTACATACTGGCCGTCGAGGCTGGCCCGCCAATTGTCATGGCTCCACACTATGCCGGCCGATACCAGGTCCTGCGGCACATCGGGAACGTGCTGTCCTGCGGTGAACGTCGCTCCGACGCCGGTATCGGAGATGTTTGCAGTTTTGGTATAGACCGCCTCGTTATGGGCGTAGTTGAGATAGCCGTTCCACTGGCCGACCAACCAATGCCCCAGCTCCTCGGTCAGCATCAGTTCCTCACCCTGATAGCGCGCGGCGGCGCCATTGACCGTGTAGGAAAGTCCGGTCGCCTGATTGGTCTGGTTGACGAAGATGTTCCGGAAGTCTTCCCGATAGTAATTGAACGCCGCCGTCAACCCGTTCCATTTGTACCGCACGCCGGCTTCATAATCGTTGACGTATTCGGGCTTGGCCGAGACCGGAACGATGACAAAATTGCCATTCACATCCGTCTGGAACGCATTGTAGTAGGCGTTGATATCCGGGAACTTCGTATTCTGGCCAAAGGCCGCATAGAGCACAAGATTGGGCAGGGCCTCAACGCTCGCGCCCAGGGTTGGCGAGACGTAATGATCATCGCCAGTAACGGTGCCCGGGTTCGAATAGAAGAAGCCGAGATTGTCGCTGTCAGAGGTATGCGCATAGAGGTATTTGACCCCAGGTACGACATGAACACGCCCATTCCAGAAGTGTATGTCATCCTGAATATAGGCTGAGGCCAGAATACGGTCGTCGTGCTCGTCCCAGGCATCGTTATAGCCCACGGTCATCGGCATGTTGGCCGACCCGTACCAGTATTCGCGGCTGTAAAGTTGGCTAAACGAAAAATCTCCACCAGCGGTTATCGTATTATACGGCAAAGTGAAGCTCAGCTTGGTCTGTCCGCCGCCAGTCGAGCGCTGATAGCCATAGAAATGATAGTCATTGCCGGCCAGATTCGAGCCGAAGACCGCCGCCGGGTCATAGGTCACGGGGATGGGATAGGACAGCCAGAAGGCGTAATTGCCGGCCTGGTTGGGAAGATAATATGGCTGGCTGGCGCTCGAATTGTAGGCCGGATTGGCATAGGACATGCGCTGATAGTCGTTGCCGCTGCCATATAGCTTGATGTCGAACCGTGCCAGCTCGCCCAGTTGCGTGTCGTACCCAAGGATCGCAAGCCACGACGCATTGCGGTTGAAGGAATTGGCCCAGTTCTGGGGATACTGGTAATCATAGCCCTTCGATGTGAGCAATGCGATGGGCATTGAGTGGGGCGTGTAACCGGCGTTGCTGTCATAAACGAAGACTGCCGTCAGCCTGGACCTGCCGCCGTTGAGATCCTTCTCGCCCGAATAGTAGAAATTGCTGTTGTGATCCTGCGTGTTCCTGATCCAACCGTCACTATAATCGTGCTCGAACGAAATCAGGTTCTTGAAGCCGTCGATCGGCGCGAAGTTCACCGTGGCGTGATAACTGAACGTGTTGAAGCTGCCATAGCTGACCCCGGCATCGGCACCGAATGCATTTCCTGGGGCGCGGGGCACGTAGTTGATGGTACCGCCGAGCGAGTTGTAGGTGTTGACAGCCGGATTGTTGATGCCCCGATGGATCTCGATATTGTCAATATCCTGTGGCAGCAGCAGGATATTGTTGCGCTGGGATGCGGCGTTGGAAGTTCCGGCATTGAACTGGTCGTTGAGGGCAATTCCGTCGATCGTCTGCCCGAACTGACCGTCATTGAACGCCCGGAAGGTGATGTGGGTCCGCATGCCGGCCGGGCCGGACGTCACGGCCTGGATCGATGGAACCTGATTGAGCAGGGTCTGCACCGTCACGCCCGGACCTGGCGAGACATTGCGCAGAACCTGCTGACTGATGGTGCTGGTGGAATACACCGCCTTGAGCGGGATGGTCTGGGTGATGACGTGCTTGCCGGTAATCGTAACGGTTTCGATCGACGATACCGGATCAGCCGCCGGTGCGCTGGCGTGTGCCTGGACTGCGCTCATGGACAGCACTGCTACCAGCGCGCTTGACGCACGCAGACCGCAGATCCACCCACGACGCGGCAGAAAATTCATTGCATGCAACATCATTACCCCTGCTCCCGCTCGAATGCGGCGCTGGGGTAGAAAACCCATGTGACACTGCCCTGACGCTTATTTGTCAGACCGTTGAATTCCTTCCGGAGAACCGCGTTTGCCCGCAGACTGGGACCAAAACACCTCACCACGATCAGGGCATCGCCTGTCGTCAATATAAGAAGTAGCGGAGGCCTCGCGGTGACGTCTTGCCCCGCAAGGCCCGGGTGCAGAACGTGCACCGGTTCACGCTGGACGGGTATTTTCGGCCTGGGCACGGTTTGCCATGCCGGCAACCTTTCCCAGTTCGCCAAAGGAGTGACGCGCGATCGGCTCAAAGCTTTTCAGCAGGTCCGGAACCAGACGCGCGGTTTCGAGCATGAATTCAAAACCCTGGTCGCGCAGGTCTGCCAGCTGCGCCTCACGATCGGCGTGCGCCTCGCCCGCCGCCGCCTTCAGGCGCAGGTCACCAAGCTCACGCGTGGTGTCGAATACGCCCTCCAGGGCGATGGAAAGCCCGACCATGAAATGGTGCACGCGGGCTCTCAGGACGGACTGCTCGAGGTCAGCCAGACGTTCGCGGTTACGCTCGTAGATGTCGAGTTCGCGACGAGCCGAACGCAGCAGGCGCATGGTGACCATGCCATAAGGTTCCCCCCGCGCGCGCGCGTCCCGGGCCAGATCAACAATGATGGCAATGGTCGCGATCAGTTCGCCAAACAGCAGCGCCGCATTGCGCTCGCGTTCGCGGCGCAATACCACGCGCTCGGCCTGGGTCGCGGCAAAGCCGCCCAGCGTGGCCAGGACCGCACCCAGTACAACCTGCCATAGGGTGGAAAAGTTGGCGATGAAATCCAGATCATCGGGCTTCATGGCCATGATGCCGTCTCCATGGCGAAGACAGGCATGCCACCTGTGTGCACACCCGTCTCATCAGTCCGGGAACGTGGTCAGGCCGCTCCATCATCGCTCTTTGCCAGGAGGGCCTGATAGCCGGCCACGCCGGCGCCTGCCGCCAGACCATATTCAAGGGTGGCGCCGATGAGTGCGAGCGGCAGGAGCAGGTACCAGCGCGACTGGAGCATGGTCCGGACCAGATCGACAGACTGCTGGACAATTGCCGCCGGAGTTCGTCCCGCATGCGCCGCCTCGTGTACGACACTCTGGATCAGCGTCAGGATATCAGCTGCGAACACCAGCCCATAGACGAGCATCATGGCAACAAACAGCGGGATGAAAATCACCAGTCCGACGACAAAGATTCGCACAATATTTCCCCTCACCAACTGCCAGGCACGCACCAGATCAAAGCGCTGCTCGGCCACGATCACGGCCGTGAGGACAAATGTGAGGCGAATGAAAAGATAGATCTCGACGATCCATAACACGACACGCAGCAGGATATAGACCAAGCCCATCGTCATCCGCAGTCCCAGATCTGTGCCGCCTGCCCCGGCCCCGTGTATGGTGGCAACGAAGACGGCACTGAGCAGTACGATCGCGACGCCTGCTGCAATCTGAACGGCCAGAAGCAGCAGAGACACCAGGATATAGGCGCCGAACACCCGCCAGAACGTCGGGCCCACCGAAAGGTAAAACGGCACAAATCCGGTCCTTCGCCCCAGAGCGCGCTCGGTGAGGCCGGTCATCATCTGGGCACGGAAAAACAGGGCCGCAACGCCGAGAAGCACCGCGTCACGCACGAAGATCATTCCGCCGGCGGCAATCTCAAACGGATTGACACGATGGGTGGAGAGGGTCGCGAGCATGCGGGAAATCCCGCTCAGCATGTGCGGCACGGTGAACATCACCAGCGTGCCGATCAGCACCACGGGGAGCCAGACAATACCGAGATTTCCGAGAAAGCCCCTGAATGCAAATTCACAGGCACGACGAATCGTGCCGCCAACTGGAACGCTGCTCATGCCCCTGCTCCCCTGCGTGCGCGTGGATTAGGGCAAAAAATGTGATCGGGAGCAACTCGCGTGCGTCCATACAGGAGGCGTCCCTGCGGACATGGCGCAGGGCCCAAAATTCATGAGGCGGCCGGCACCCGTGTGCCGTAGCCGCCTCATGCTGCCCCCTTTAATGTGGACATGCCGCGCTCCTAAGCCCCCCAAGCGTCGTCGCGCAGCACGCGAACCATTGCGTCCTCGGCTGGCGAGCGCAACCCGCATGCCAGCGAGACCTGTATTTTTTGCAATGCAGTGTGGAGATAATGACACAGCTGGGCCGCAGCTACGCCATGTCCTTGCTCAATTATCTCTGAAGTGTTTCGAGAGCTTCAGTCCCTGACGCTGGTAATTGGAATCCAGCGCGCTGCCATAAACCATGGGTGGTGGATCGGTCAGGCGTTCGAAAACAAGCCGGCCAATGATCTGTCCATGCTCGAGAATGAACGGCACTTCGCGCGAGCGCACTTCGAGAACGCCGCGGGCGCAGGGAGGCTGGCCCGCTTCGTAGCCAAAACCGGGATCGAAAAATCCTGCATAATGCACACGAAACTCGCCCACCAGAGGATTGAAGGGCACCATTTCTGCGGCGTAGTCAGGGGGTATGGCCACCGCCTCACGTGAAGCCAGGATATAGAACTCGTCGGGATCAAGAATGATGCTGCCTTCGGCATTGGCATGGAGCGGGTCCCAGTACTCGAGCGGATCAAGCAGACCGCGCCGGTCGACATCAATGATACCGGTGTGGCGCTTTGCCCGCCAGCCGATGCGGTTTCCAGCCTTGCCCTTCAGATCGATGCTCAGCGCAAGACCGTTATCAATGTCGGCCTCGGTATCGACGAGCGGACTTTCCGCGTGCAAACGCTTGAGCTGCGTATCGGTGAAAAGCGGACTTCCTCTACGAATGCGCAGCTGGTTGAGACGCGAACCCTGGCGCACCAGAACTGGAAAGGTGCGCGGGGAAATCTCGGCATAAAGAGGGCCACGATAGCCTGGCTCGATGCGATCGAAGGCCGGCGCATAATCGCTGATCAGGCGGGTAAAGACGTCGATACGCCCGGTCGAGCTTTTGGGGTTTGCAACACCGGAAATCCTTGCCGAAAACTCGGCCCGCTCGAGCAGCGGCACGATATAAACGCAGCCGGTTTCGAGCACTGCTCCCCTGGTCAGGTCGATCTCATGCATCCCCACCAGAGCCAGTTTCTGCGCCACCGTCGCATGTGGCCCCGGCAGAAAACTTGCCCGCACGCGATAGGCTTTGGGTCCCAGCCGCAGATCGACCGAAGCCGGCTGCAACTGGCTCTCTTCAAAGGCGATGTCGGCCAGCAGTTCGCGTTTTGCTGCGATCAGCCGGCGCAGCACATGACTCGGCAGTATGCCGGTGGAGTGGCGGCCGTAGGATTCGGATTCGGCATCGAGCTGAGGATCGGACATAGGGGCCTTATAGGGGCTTGCAGGCGGCCCCGCCATCACTCTTGACGAAGGATTCACCGCTTTCCGACCAAATCGCGGGCCCCGCGACCGGTCCCCCTTCGCAGCGTCCGGCGGTGCGTCACACGAGGCCCCTGAGAAATCGACCCGTCCCCAGCGTGTACCGGCACTGCGGGAGCGGCTCCCCTGACGTCACACCACATCCTGTTCCTGATCACCCTGATGCTGCGCAGCAGGCATCTCGGGCGCAACAAAGCTCGAGATCTCGCGC
>JAGWRJ010000454.1 GCA_028869725.1 Alphaproteobacteria bacterium
ACAAGGTGGGCCTGCACTCCGAAGGGCCCGAATTGGCGGCTTCTCGTCCCGGGTGTGGGGCGTTTCGAGGTCTTTGAAGCCTGTCACCGGCTTGCGATTACCCATAAATCGCTGACTGTCGTGCGGACCTGAGAACGAAAATTCTTGAATCGAAAGAATCGGTTGTGATTCTGTACTGAGCACCGAATCGCTTTGCGAGGTGCTCGATGCCCGATAGCAGCGAACCTTTGGCGCCGGTTGGCGGTCATTGGTCTGACGGCGAGGTTGATCCCGGTGCCTTTAAGGACGCTCGACTGGGGCGACGCTGTGTGGAGCTCCTGCGGCGTTTGAGCGATGGAGTAGGAGGGACGATCCCTCTGGCCTGCCAGGATTGGGCGAACACCAAGGCGGCTTACCGGTTCTTCGCCAATCCGAAGGTTGAGGAAGGCGAGATCCTGAGCGGACATCTTGCGTCGACCAGGGAGCGGTATGCTGCGAGCGATGGTCCCATCCTCGTGCTTCAGGACACAACCGAGTTCACCTATCAGCGCCGCAATCCGCATGAAGTTGGGTTCACGAAGGCGGTCAACAGCGGCCGTGACAAGAATGGCCGAGTTCGCCATCATGCGGTATGTGGAATTCTGATGCATTCCAGCCTCGCTGTTACGGAGGACGGACTGCCACTTGGCTTGGCCGCGGTCAAATTCTGGAACCGTGACAAGTTTAAAGGGACGGCTCAGCTCAAGCGAAAAATAAACCCGACGCGGGTACCGATCGAGGCCAAAGAAAGCATTCGTTGGCTCGAAAACCTGCGTCAGTCGATCGCGCTGCTCGGCGCGCCCGAGCGGTGCATCCATGTAGGTGACCGAGAAAGTGACATTTACGAACTTTACTGCCTGGCCAAGGAGCTGGGAACTCATTTTGTCGTGCGCACGGTGGTTGATCGCCTTGCCGGCAATGGTGGCCATACGGTCTCGAAAGAAATGCGTGCGACCGAGTGCGCTGGTACTCATGCCATTGAAATCCGTAATGACAACGACGAGATCGAGCGGGTAAACCTCGAAATCCGATTTAAACGGATCCATGTTTGCCCGCCGATCGGCAAGCAAAAGCGCTATCCCTCTCTCGATCTTACAGTTATCCATGCTTCAGAAATCCGCGCTCCCGCGGGGCGCAAGCCGATCCAATGGAAGCTCGTCACAGATCTTGATGTGAGCTCCGTTGAAGAAGCGATTCAGAAGATCCGCTGGTATGCCTTGCGCTGGAAAATTGAGGTCTTTCATAAGATACTGAAATCCGGATGCAGAGCCGAAGACGCCAAGCTGCGCACGGCGGACCGCCTCGCGAATTTGGTTGCTCTTTTTTGCATTGTCAGCTGGCGCGTGCAGTGGATGACCATGATGGGCCGCTCCGCGCCGGATGCGGCTCCGACGATTGCCTTTACCGTGCAGGAAGTTACGATTCTCGATCACCTCATCGCTGACAGCGGAAATCGGGGCGCAAAGCCAAACACCCTGCAGATGTACATCACAAAGCTCGCGCGTCTCGGCGGTTATCTAGCAAGAATGTCCGATCCCCCTCCAGGTAACACTGTCATCTGGCGCGGGCTACGACGCCTGGCAGATATCCAGCTCGGCGCGGAAATCCATGGAGCCAAAACTTATGGGTAATCGCAAGTCAGCTCGCCCTGGGCGCCGAGATCTTTCATCAAACGCCGATGACTGTCGGCACGGGGCCCACAACGGGATTCAATGTCGGCGGCCAGTACGACTTCAACGACCATTATCACCTGCTGTTTTCAGCAGGGAAAAACGTTGAGAACGCCCGGACCACCAATACGTTCTCCTATTATCTCGGCGTGCAGTACACCGGGCGGCTCTGATCTGTCCGCACCGGCGCGATCAGGCCCGCGCCTGCCACTTGTGCCACAGGTACCAGGAGAACCCCGCGACGATGAGGGCGGCGACCGCAAGATCGAAGCGCTGGAAAAACTGATGGACGCGCGGGTCCTGATTCCAGGCCTTGCCAAGGACGAAGCCCAGATAGGCAAGGCCGAAGCACCACGGCCATGAGCCGATAAAGGTATAGATCTGAAACTTGGTGAAGGGCATGCGGGCAATGCCTGCCGGCAGCGAAATAAACGTCCGAACGATGGGCAGAAGACGGGCGGCGAACACAGCCAGAATGCCGTAACGTGCAAAAAAACTGTCGGCCTGGGCAAGTTCGGTCCGGGAGACGAGGACGTAGCGCCCCCAGCGCTCGACCGCCGTCCGGCCGCCATGCTTCCCAACCCACCAGGCGAGCCCCGAGCCCAGGCAGCAGCCGATCGCACCGGCAGTTGCAGCGACGGCAAGATCGAACCGGCCGGTAAAGGCGAGGTAGCCTGCAAACGGCATGATCACTTCGCTGGGCAGAGGGATACAGGCAGACTCTATCGCCATCAAGATGACGACGCCGCTGTAGCCGGAAAGCGAAATCGCGGTCACGATCCAGCCGAACATGTGCATGCCTGTTGCTCCAGTCCTGGTATTGATCCTGCTGCACCATAAGGGGTGGGGCGGCCCTCCACTCTCTTTAAGGAGGGTTAGGTAGTCCGGCAATCTTTTCTGCGTACCGCCAACTTGCCCAGCCTTTGAAGGTTCATCCTCTCGTCTGCCCGCGAAGGTTCCGTGGGCGCGCGCAACGCAAAGCGTCCTTCATGCGCGGGCGAGAAGCGCACGGCTTCAAGCCAGGCGTCAAGTTGGGGATCGGTATAGCGGCTGTTGACCTTGCCGGTCACGTGGTATTCATTCGCATATCACGCCAGATGCTGGCAGCGCGCAGCCCAAGGGACCCTGGTGCATGAAACGTAGAGCTTTGACGCCTAGGCCAGCCCCAAGTCGTTTTTTTCGTCGCCTGGCTGCAGGTTTTCTCGTTAGCGCATTTTGCTGGCAGGGAGCCATGGCGCCGGCCTGGGCCCAGTCTCGTGTTCAGGTTCTATATGCCGGATCGCTTGTCGCGCTGATGGAACACTCCCTTGGTCTTGCGTTTGACCGCGCGACGGGCTTCCACTTCGAAGGCTATGCCGGGGGATCAAACGCACTTGCGCAGCAGATCAAGGGCAAGCTGCGCCCTGCAGACGTGTTCATCAGTGCCGATCCGAAGGTCAATGCCCTGCTGATGGGCAAGCAGAACGGCAATTGGCTCGACGGCTTTGTACGCTTTGCGCGGTCACCTCTTGTGATCGGATATAATCCCGCAAGCCGCTTTGCACAGGATTTCCGTGCCAGGCCCTGGCTTCAGGTCCTTGAGGAGCCAGGTCTTCGGATTGGACGCACCGATCCCAGGCTCGATCCCAAAGGACGCCTGACGTTGACCCTTCTGGCGCGTGCCGCGGTGGCGTATCACCAGCCCAAACTGGTGGCACGGATCTTTGGCGCCCCCGAAAACCCTGCCCAGGTATTGCCGGAAGAAGAACTCATCGGCCGTCTGCAGTCGGGTCAGATCGATGCTGGGTTCTTCTATTCTCTTGAGACGGCAGAGGCGCATATTCCAAGCATTGCGCTTCCTGCGGCGATCGCACCGCACGCCACCTATACGCTCGCAATCCTCAACCGGGCGCCGCATGAAAAGGCCGCGCAGGCCTTTGTCCGCTTTCTGCTCGGCCCCAAGGGCCGGCAGATCCTCACGCACAATGGGCTTGAGCTGATCCAGCCGCGCCATCAGGACATGGAGGGCAGGCCCTCACGGCCTCAGGCGGGCATGGGTGTGCACGCTCCGTGAGTCGACGCTTTCCCGCGCCACTTCCCTGGCTGGCAGGACTGCTGGCGCTCTATCTCATTGCGCCCCTGTTCGCGGGGCTTTTTGCGGCTGGTACCAGCGGCTGGCAGAACCTCGCCAGCTCCGCGCTCATGCATGCCTGCGCTGTGTCCGTTGCAAGCGCAACCACTGCTGCGGTCATCATCGCGCTGCTGGGGATCCCGCTCGCCTATATACTGGCCCGCAGCTCTGGGCGTCTCATGGCCATGCTGGGCTTTCTGGTGCAGCTGCCGCTTGCCCTGCCGCCGCTGACAAGCGGCATCCTGCTGCTGTTTCTGATCGGCTACGCGACACCGCTGGGTCAGGCCACGCACGGAGCGCTGACGGATTCCTTTCCTGGGATCGTTCTTGCTGAAGTGTTTGTGGCGGCGCCCTTTCTGATCATCGCCGCACGATCGGCCTTCAGCGAGGTTGATCCGGCGCTCGAAGGAGTGGCCGCAAGCCTCGGGCGGGGCCGGCTCGAGAGTTTCTGGCGCGTCTGTCTGCCCATCGCCCGACCCAGTATCGTCTCGGGTCTGCTCCTGGCGTGGCTGCGTGCCTTCGGCGAGTTCGGGGCGACAGTGATGGTCGCTTATCATCCCTATTCGCTGCCGGTTTACACGTTTGTTGCGTTTGGTGCGCAGGGCCTTCCTGCGATGCTGCCCATCATTCTTCCGACACTCGTAGTCGCTCTCTTCGTGCTTGCAATCAGTGGCGCGGCACTTGGGCTGCCCCGTCACAGTCATGATTTGCCAGTACCCAGTGAGCGGGTTACGTCGGTACCTCTGCCACGGGCAGGCAGCGTTGCTGCGGCGCCTCGCACCGGCTCCCTCGACATCGACCTGAACAAGAGACTGGGGCGCTTCGAGCTTGCCATGTCCTGGCAAACGCGCGCGCGCCGGCTTGCCATTCTGGGGCCTTCGGGTTCCGGAAAATCGTTGTCGCTACGGCTGATGGCGGGCCTCGAGCACCCCGACAGTGGGCATCTGAAACTGGACGGCGCCGACCGTCTGGCGCAGGCGCCGGCGCTGCGGCACATTGGCTATGTGCCGCAGAACCACGGCTTGTTTCCGCATCTGACGCTCCTCGAAAATCTTCTGTTTCCGCGCGGCGCCAGCGAGCCGTTGGCACGCCAATGGCTTGCCATTCTGGGACTTGACGGCCTTGAACAGCGTAAGCCTGCGGCGCTGTCTTTGGGCCAGCAGCAGCGCGTTGCACTCGCCCGCGCACTGATGCGTCCGGTCGATCTCGTCCTTCTGGATGAACCGTTTTCGGCTCTGGATGCGCCTCTGCGCATACGATTGCGTGAAGAACTGCGCCGGCTGCAGGCCCGGCTCGACGCCACCACCATTCTCGTTACGCATGATCCGGTCGAAGCGGCCCTTCTTGCCGATGAGATTCTGGTTCTTGCAGACGGTAAGGTGCTGCAGTGCGGGACTGCACGCGCGCTCTTCCGCCGACC